>CAXNFA010000223.1:0-4174 GCA_964201105.1 Alphaproteobacteria bacterium
GACTGACAGGACCTTTCGCTTCCCGGTGTGAAGTTCCCTGTATTTTCCTTGTTAAGCAGGGAGTTGGACTGAGCAGAGTTGTCTCCAGGCTGCGCACTCCACCACGCCTTCCATGCACCATGTAGATTTCCTGAAAGCCGCAGGGAAGGTTGCTGACCTGTCGGGAGCCGCCAATCTTCCCGAGTGGCTATTCGGGGCAGTGTCGGCCTGGTGTGGCCCGTGGCCCTATGTCCCTTGCATCCCCCGGGCACGAGGGCTCAGATGTAAGTGGACTCGATTTTCGCGACCGGCAGTGGCCTTTGGACAGGTTGAGGAGCGCGTGAACAGGCAAAACCGGAGGCAACAGGACCTGCAATGACAACAATCCCGGATCGCGCGCAGCCCGATTTCAGGGCTGACGAGGGGGGCGATCAGGCACGCAGGCAGGATGCCGGGGCCCATCCCGGTGACACCATGCCAGTGTGGCGGGAAAAGCATCTGCGGGCAGCGACGCGCGCAGCCGGGGTGGCCTTGTGGTCGTGGAATGTCGACACCGACGATATTGCGATGGACGACATGGGCTATGAGTTGTGGCATGTGCCCAAGGACGACCGGAAACTGTCATTCCGGATCCTGTCACAGAATATTCATCCGGCCGATCTCGAACGGGTCAGCTCGGCATTCTCCGCGACGCGGGCGGTGGTGGGGCCCTATGAGCTGGATTTTCGCATCCTCGTCGGAAGCGATATCCGCTGGATCTCGGCCCGCGGACAAGGCGCAGATGCCGAGATTTCCGGCAGCATCGTGTTCGGCATCTTCCTGGATGTCACGCAACGCAAGCAGGCGGAGGAATCAAGCGAGTTGCTCGCCGGCGAAATGAGCCACCGGGTGAAGAACCTTCTGCAGCTCGCCACGGGCCTGACGCAGATGACCTCGCGTTCCGCCGCGACGAAGGAAGATATGGTCCGCGACCTGACCCACAGGCTGACTGCTCTGGGGCGCGCGCATGATCTGGTGCGTCCGGAATGGAACGGGCAAAGCAACGAGGGCGCGCTTCTCGGCGACCTGATCTCGGTCCTGCTGGCGCCCTATGACGAGGAAGAGGCGAGCGTTCGTGTTCGCATCTCGGTGCCGAAGATCAGCGTGGGCGAGAGGGCGGCCACCGCGCTTGCCCTGGTCATCCATGAACTGGCGACCAACTCCGCGAAATATGGCGCCTTGTCGGCGGCGAGCGGCACTTTGGACGTATCCTGCACCACGCATGACGACGACATGACCATCACCTGGGCCGAACGCGGCGGTCCCGCCGTGGTGGCGCCCGTGGCGCTTGAAGGCTTCGGCAGCCAGCTGGTGCGCCGGAGCATGTCGGCGCAACTGGGCGGCGGAATCACGTTCGACTGGGCCAGGGAAGGCGTGGTCGTCACCCTTAGCGTCAGGATCAGCCGGCTGACCAGTTGACGTTCCGGCAGCCATGGGGCACGACGTGCCAGGAGAACAGGAAAACAACCGGAAAGGACCGTGTCCGGAAGCGAGGCCGAGCTTGAAACACGAACGCACACGCAGCGCCATCGAGGCAGATTTACGCGAGAGCGAAGAGCGCTTCAATCTCATGTCGGAGCATGCGCCCGTCATGATCTGGATGAGCGATGCCAATGGACACTGCCTGCACCTCAACAGGATGCTGCGGGAGTTCTGGGGCGTTGCCAATGACAGCCTTGCGACCTTCGACTGGACGACGACGATGCACCCCGACGATCAGATACAGATCGGGCAGGCAATGATGGCGGCGATGGCCAGGCGTGAAAGCGTCAGCATCAAGGGCCGCTACCGACGCGCCGACGGCACCTTCCGTGTCCTCCAGACCGATGCACGACCGCGGCTGGCGAATGGCGAATTCCTCGGCATGATCGGCGTCAACATCGACATCACCGAGCGCGAAACCGCCGAGGCAGCGCGCCGCCTGGCCGAAAGCGATCGCGAGTTTCTCGTCTCCGAACTCAAGCACCGGGTCAACAACACGCTCAGTGTCGTGCAGGGGATTGCCCGCCTGACCTTTCGCACGGCGCCCGAGGCGGCGCATGCGGCTTTCAGTGGGCGCCTGGCGGCCATGTCCCGCTCGCACGACCTGCTAACACAATCGAAATGGGAACAGGTGTCGCTTCAGGGATTGGCGGAAACAGCCTTGCGGCCCGGCGGCGGTGTCGATGGGCGCATTTCGCTGCACGGGCCGCTGGTGTTGCTGCCGCCGCGCCACGCCCTCGCGATGGGGATGGTGCTGCATGAACTGTTCACCAACGCGGTGAAATACGGCGCACTGTCGACTGCCACAGGCGCCGTTGCGCTGGAGTGGTCGCTGGCCGCCGACGGACGGCGTTTCGAGTTGCGCTGGCACGAATCAGGTGGCCCGGCTGTCTCAGTGCCGGACCATAAGGGGTTTGGCTCCGTGCTGCTGGAGCGCAGCCTGCAGGGGGAACTCGATGGCAGGGTTGACATGAGCTTCCTGCCAACAGGCCTGGTCTGCACGATCAGCGCGCGGCTGGCGGCATCGCCCGACCCGTCCTGAGCGGCCTGGCTCCCGGTAATCGCCGACGGGGCCTGATCTCCACACCCTGACCACAATTTGCCCCCTAGATGGATAGCGAATACCGCTCGCCTGCCATCCCGGGATACCGCATCGCAATGTTGCAACAATCACCGTTCGCAGGCGACCCGATAGCCAGGCCGGCGTTGTTGTAGACGCGCATGCTGTGCATCGTCCCGATCAAGACCAGTCCGCCGGCGGCCCAATGTCCCCTGATCCTGTCCCCTTCCTTCATATGAGCCATCCGCCGCTGCGGCGCCGCCGCTATGGCTTATGGCTGCTCGCCGGCGTGGCGGTGGTGGTGGGGGCGCTTGCCGTGGTGGCCGTCACCGCCTGGAACCAGCGCACTGTTGTCGCGACCACGGCCGTGAAGCGCCTGCTCGACAGCGCCGGCCTGGGCGGTGCCCGCTTCACCATTGACCGCGTGGACCTGAGCGGTGCGCAGCTCAGCACCATCGGGACCGCCGATGGCGGGGTGACGATCGACGAAATGACACTGACGTTTTCTCCGGCCGGCCTGGCCCGGCGGCAGGTCGGCTCCGTCACGCTGTTGCGCCCCCGCATCGTTGCGAGCAGCAGCGGCGGAAGCGGCGACGGCGGCGTCCCGGCCTTCCCTGACTGGCAGATCGCCCGCATTGTCGTGACCGATGGCCGGGTCGTGCTTCCGAGTGAAGATGGGCCGCTGGATGTGACGCTCAGCGGCTCTGCGACGCTCGCGAACGGGGCCTTCTCCGATGGCAGGATCGCCGCTGTACTCAGTGGCCAGATCGCTGGCGCCGCGCAGCGCGTGACGCTTGATTCACCGGTCCTTTCCTTGCGGCCCCAGGCGGGTGGCCTGCGCCTGCAGTTCCAGAATGCCCGCCTGCGTGCCCGCGACGTCGCGTGGGATGCGGCCGGCGTCGGGGGCGATGTGACCTGGCAGCCCGGCAAGGCCAACGCGAAGCTGTCGGTCGCATCGCTGACATCGACGGACAAGCTGATTGTCCCCGTGCAACTTGCAGCAAGCGCCTCCCTGGCGGCGAACCGGGTGGACTTCACCCTGGGCGCCGTGGCGGCGCAGGGCAGCGGCAAGCTGCAGGTGGATGCAGAGGGCTGGCATGACCTTGGCCGAGGGACCGGCGAGGCGAAACTCGGCGTGCCGGTGCTCACCTTCGGGCCCGGCTTCCAGCCGGGCGATCTCTTTCCATCGGTTGCCGGCGTCTTTGGGCCGATGACCGGAATGATCGCGCTGGCTGGGCCGCTTCGCTGGGATGACGACGGGATCACGAGCGATCTCGTCCTGCGCCTCGCCGGCATGGGCGTGGAAACATCCGGCGCCGCCCTCGCCGATGTTGGCGCGGACATCCGTATTGTCTCGCTGCTGCCGCCGGCGACAGCGCCGGCGCAGCGCCTGTCGGGAACGGTGCAATTCGGTTCGCTGCCGGCCAGTCCGGCCGACCTGCGCTTCCAGTTGCGGCCCGATGGCAGGCTGGCAGTCGAAGGCCTGACGCTGGGCTTTGGCGGCGGTGAACTCTCGGCCGCGCCTTTCACGCTCGATCCGCAGCGGCCGGACATGGCCACCACCATCACCGCGCGCGCGCTGGATGTCGCGGCGCTGTTCAAGCTGGCGGATGT
>CAXNFA010000224.1:0-4169 GCA_964201105.1 Alphaproteobacteria bacterium
GGTGACGGCGGAAATCCAGCGCCTCAACATGACCTCGGTTGGCCATATCGTGCTGACCGAAGGCTCGAAGCTGAAGCTGGAGCCGCTCGTCTTCTCCAGCGAGCAGTCGCAGCTTCTGCCGATCGACAAGATCCGGCCGTCGCCCGATCCCGTCACGCTGCTGACCGACTTCAAGTCGGACAACAAGAGCTACCCGCTCGTCGGTCGTCTGACCGGCGCCATCAACTCGGCCTTCCCCGATGGCCCGCCGGCCGATACCGACAACCGTCTCGCCACCGGTCCCGATCCGGACCTGGTGAAGGAGCATCGCAAGGATTCGAACGGCCCGGTCAACATGATGCTGGTGGCCGACGCCGACCTGCTCGCCGACCAGATCTGGATGCAGAACGGCGTGCCCGCGGCGCAGAACAACGACCTCTTCGTCAACCTGATGGACAACCTGCGCGGCAGCGCCGGGCTGATCGCCCTGCGCGGCAAGGGCCTCAGCAACCGGCCCTTCACGCTGGTGCAGGAAATCCAGCGCGACGCCGAACTGCGCTTCCGCTCGAAGGAGCGCGACCTGCTCGGCAAGATCGAGCAGGTCCAGGCGAAGATTGGCGAGTTGCAGCGCAAGGACGGCGACAGCGGCCAGATGCTCTCCAAGGAGCAGCAGGACGCGGTGTCCGAGGCCCGGCGCGAAATGGTGCGCGACCGTGCCGAGCTGCGCGAGGTGCAGTTCGCCCTCCAGCAGGACGTCAAGTCGCTCGACACCCGGATCAAGATGATCAACATCGGCGCCATTCCGCTGCTGATCGCCATTTTCGCCATCGGCCTGTGGCTGGTGCGGCGGGCGCGCTTTAGCCGCCATGTCCGCACCGTGCGCAGCTGAGAAGGGACGAGACCCATGATTAAGATCCGCACGTTCCTCATCCTCGCCGTGGCGACGGTCGTGGTGGTTGTCGCCGCGATCGTCTTCAGCTCGATGAATGCCCCGGCCAAGATGGCCCAGGGCGAGCGCGACTATGCCTTCCCGAAACTGGTGGAGCGCATCAACGACGCGGCCTCAATCGAGATCCGCAGCCATGACCACACCTTCACGGTCACCGGCAGCGGCGAAAACTGGGGCATCGCCGAGAAGAACAACTATCGCGTGCCGCGCCAGACGGTGCGCAACTTCCTCGTGGAAATCGCCAACCTGCGCCTCGTCGAGGGCCGCACCGAACGCGACGACCGCTATGCGCGCCTCAATGTCGACGACCCCAAGGCGGACAAGTCGGAGGCGCGCGGCATCAAGGTGACGCTCAAGGACGGCACCGTGCTGGCCGATGGCATCGTCGGCCGCCGAAAATACTTCCTCTATGTCGATGGCCGCGGCGGCACCTACATCCGCCGCACCGGCGAGAAGCGCTCCTGGCTGGCCGAGGGCGAGGTCGGCTTCGGCAAGTCGCCGGCGGAATGGCTCGACCGGCTGGTCTTTGAAATCCCGACCGCCGAGGTGAAGCGCTACACCATCACCCATCCCGATGGCACGACGCTGATCGGCGACAAGGCCGAACGCGGCGGCAAGGTGGAAATCCGTGGCGGCATCCCGGCCGACCGCAAGTTCCGCACAGACACCGAGGCCGACCGCGTCAACCTGGTGGTCGAGAAGTTCGAATTTGAGGACGTCTTCCCCAAGGGCCATGTCGATTTCGCGGGCTTCACCGGCCAGCGCAACACGGCCGAATTCGTCACCTTCGACGGCCTTGCCATCACCTTCGAGACGCTCACCTTCCCGAAACCCGAGGGCGCCAGCGAATATGAGGAGCCGCCGCGCTTTGGCCGCGTGCGCGCCTCGGTTGCCGCCGATGCGCCCGCCGACAAGCGGGAAGAGGTCGCCAAGCGGGCGGCCGAGCTCAACGCCAGGATGGAGCCGTGGGAGTACAAGCTCGAATGGCTCGACGGCTCGCGCACCACCAAGAAGCTGGAAGAGATGCTGGAGCCGAAGGAACAGTCCTGAGGCTTTCGCTTCCTGCCCGACAAAAGGCCTCGCCACAAGCGAGGCCTTTTTCGTTTCCCAGTCGTCATGGTCGGCGAAGCCCGACGATCCACGCGTTTCTGTTTACGGCGCTCTGCCCAACTCGCGGATGCTCGGGCTTTGCCGAGCATGACGATCGGAGAAGTGGGCGTTTCCTGTACGCCCGCCTTCGTCTATCGTCATGCCATGACCACCCGCCGCGTCGCGCTTTTTGTCACCTGCCTTGTCGATGTCTTCCGCCCATCCGTCGGCTTCGCCGCGGTGAAGCTGCTGGAAGACGCCGGCTGCACGGTCGAGGTGCCGGTCCAGACCTGTTGCGGCCAGCCCGCCTGGAACAGTGGCGACCGCAAGGATGCCGCCGCGCTCGCCCGGGCCGTGGTCGATGCCTTTGATGGCTATGAGCATGTCGTGGCGCCCTCGGGCTCCTGCGCCGGCATGCTGCGGCGCCACTATCCTGAATTGCTGGCCGATGATCCGGCTTATGCCGCCCGCGCCACGGCGCTGGCGCAGAAGACGCATGAACTCACGTCCTTCCTCGTCGATGTGCTGGGCGTCACCACCGCACTGCCGCAGCTAGCGGGCCCGGTCACCTATCACGACAGCTGCTCGTCCTTACGCGAGATGAAGGTGCGCGAGCAGCCGCGTGCGCTGCTCAAGGCCGCCGGCGTCAGCGTGACGGAAATGGAAAACCGCGATGTCTGCTGCGGCTTCGGCGGCACCTTCGCGGCGAAATACGGCGACATCTCCAGCGAGATCGCGCGCAAGAAATGCGCCGCCGTCACAGCCACCGGGGCGGGCACATTGCTTGCGGGCGATCTTGGCTGCCTGCTGCACATCGCGGGCAAGCTGAAGCGCGAGGGCAGCGCCATCGAGGTGCGCCATGTCGCCGAAGTGCTGGCCGGCATGACCGACCTGCCGTCTATCGGCGAAAGCTGACGGCGATGCAGACCACCAGCCCGCAATTCAAGGCCAATGTTGCGAAGGCGCTGGCCGATGCCAACCTGCAGATCGCGCTGCGCCGCGCCGACCGCAACTTTACCGAACGGCGCAGCCTGGCCGTGCTCGGCCTGCCGGAATTCGAGACGCTGCGGGATCGCGGCGTCGCCATCAAGAATGACGTGCTGGCCAATCTCGACCATTGCCTGGAAGCCCTCGAGCGCAACGTCACGCGCAACGGCGGCCAGGTTCATTGGTGCGCCGACGCGGAAGAGGCGCGCCAGACGGTGCTGCGCATCTGCCGCACCGTGAACGCCCGCACGGTCACCAAGGGCAAGACGATGATCGGCGAGGAGATCGGGATCAATCCCTTCCTCGAAGCAAACGGCATCGTGCCCATCGAGACCGATCTCGGCGAATACATCATCCAGCTCGCCAACGAGCCGCCCTCGCACATCATCGGCCCGGCCATCCACAAGACCAAGGAACAGGTGTCCGACCTGTTCCACGAACACCACCAGAAACTTGGCTATGCGAAGCGCCTGACCGAGGGGCCCGACCTGGTGGCGGAAGCCCGCGCCATCCTGCGACAGCGCTATCTCGACGCCGATGTCGGTATCACCGGCGCCAACTTCCTCATCGCCGAAACCGGCACCTCGGTCATCGTGACGAATGAGGGCAATGGCGACCTGACGCAGCAACTGCCGAAGATCCACATCGCGCTCGCCAGCATCGAGAAGGTGGTGCCGACGCTGGAAGACGCGGCGACGCTCATCCGCCTGCTCGCGCGCTCGGCCACCGGGCAGGACATGTCGGTCTACACCACGCTCTCCACCGGCCCGCGCCGCGTTGGCGACACGGACGGGCCGGAGCAGTATCACCTCGTGCTGATCGACAACGGCCGCACGAAGCTGCTGGGCAGCGAGTTCCAGGACATCCTGCGCTGCATCCGCTGTGGCGCCTGCTACAACCACTGCCCGGTCTTCACCACGATCGGCGGCCATGCCTATGGCTGGGTCTATGGCGGTCCGATGGGCAAGGTGCTGACGCCGGCGCTTATCGGCCTCGAAGACGCAAAGCATTTGCCGCAGGCCAGCAGCTTCTGCGGCCGCTGCGAGGAAGTCTGCCCCATGCGCATCCCGCTGCCCAAGATGATGCGGCACTGGCGGGAAGAAGAATTCGACCGCGGCCTCGACGGCGCGCGCGCCCATTGGGCGATCAAGGCCTGGGCCTTCGT
>CAXNFA010000225.1:0-4159 GCA_964201105.1 Alphaproteobacteria bacterium
GTGCTGATCGGCGCGGACCAGCTGATGGCCTCGTCCAGAGGAAAGACCGGGCGCGGAAGCCGGGTCCACTTGAAATTGTGCAGGTTCGGAGAGGTCAGACCCGGGCAATCGACCTCGAAAATCTGCTTAGGCTTGAAGTTTTCGTCGAAGCCGGCGCGAAAGTGCCCGCGACTCTTCACCACCAGGGTGCGAAGCTTGTCCAGCTGCACACCAAGGCATTCAAGTTGCATCGGCTCCATGCACTGCTGGCGGTTCGAGATAACGGCCACGGAGACACCGCCAATCTGCAGCAGGGCCGAGGGACCCATGGCTGCCACAGTGCCCTTGAGCAGGCCGCGGCGCCCGATGATGGCGCCGTCCGACAAAGCCAGCACCTTGGCCTGGGCCTCGAAGGGCTGCGAGAGAGAATCTTCCTCCGCGCTGTTGAACTTCGCCTTGAAGCTGGCGCCAATGCCCTGGCGCTGTGCCTCCCCTGCCAGCGCTTCATCGTTGAAGACGCCGAGCACGGCGCCCTGCACGTCGGCAGCGATCAGAGCCTGTAGCAGATGGCTGGTGTTGCCGCGCGATCCGCCGCCGGGATTGTCGCCAACATCGGCCAACAGCACGGCGGGCAGCGCAGGGTCTGCGCCGGCCGCCTTGGCCAACGCAACCGCCTCGCCGAGGGAGGTCATTGTCTTGCGAAAGCGATTTCGCATCGACCAGGTCAACTCGGCCAATTCGCTTGCCAGCGCAGCGGCCGCTGAGCGGTTGCCGTTGCGCGCCGTCACGATCACGCTGTAGCCGTTCTTGGGGCAATCGCTGAATACGAAGCCGGCCATGACCGAGACATTCATGATGTCGCCGCCGACGCGCTTTTGCCCCTCGCGGATGATGTCGGCGTAGGGCCCTTCGGCCGTCAGCAGGGTGATGGAGGGCGGGGTCAGCGGAAGCTTGACCATGGCCACGGCACTCCTTCCGCCTGCCAGCAGCTCGCGCATGTGCCGGGCCGCTTCGACGCCACGCTCGCGCACGTCAGTGTGAGGGTTCTCCAAGTAGCCGACGAAGACGTCGAGGTTTTCCACCATCTTCTGCGAAACATTGGCATGCAGGTCGAAGACGCCGACGATCGGCACCCTGGGGCCGACCTGCTGGCGGATCAGCGCGAACAGATCGCCGTCGGGATCGTCCGAGCCTGTCGCTAGCGCGGCACCGTGCGAGACGACAAAGACCCCGTCCAGGGGACCGGCCTGGCGCAGGCCATCGCCGATCTCGGCAAGAAAGGCGTCAAAGAAAGCCTGCTCGACAGGCCCACCAGGCTGCGCGATGGCGATACGCAGCGGTAACGCCGTCCAGGCCTCACCGCTGTTCATCTGTTGCACGAAGCCAGGCAGATCAGGCGTCGTGTGGCAAGGGCCCGCGCTAGCCTGTCGCATGATTTCTTCGCCGCGTATGTCAACCCTGCGTCTGAAGTCCGCGGCGGTGGTGACGGGGGAGAAGCGGTTGCATTCGATGGCAAAGCCAAGGATGGCAATTCGTGGCGCGGTGTTGGGCATTTTAGGCAGTGGCGTTGTTGGTGATGGGAAGAGGGCCAAAAGGGCCACCAATGGGGCGCAGGTGGCAGGCCACCCAGTGGTCTGGCGCCACTTCCTGCAGCGCTGGCACCTCGACGCGACAGTTCGGCTGCACGTTCAGGCAGCGGGTGTGGAAGTGGCAGCCCGAGGGTGGATTCATCGGGCTTGGCACGTCGCCCTGCAGGATAATGCGCTCGCGCTTGAGATGCGGCTCGGGCAGTGGCGCGGCTGCCAGCAGAGCCTCGCTGTAGGGGTGCAGCGGGTTGCCAAACAATTCTGCGTTGTCTGCCAATTCGACGATGCGCCCCAGATACATGACGGCGATACGGTGCCCGATATGCTCGACCACGGCCAGATCGTGCGAAACAAAAAGGTAAGCCAGACCAAACTCCTGCTGCAGATCGATCAGCAAGTTCAGCACCTGGGCCTGTACCGAAACGTCAAGCGCCGAGACCGGCTCGTCGGCGACGATCAGGCTGGGGTTCAGTGCCAGGGCACGGGCAATGCCAAGGCGCTGGCGCTGCCCGCCGGAGAACTCGTGCGGGTACTTGCGTGCCGCGTCGGCCCGAAGACCGACTTGCTCGAAAAGCGCGGCGACTTTCTGGTTCAGCTCCTCGCCCGTCGCCAGACCGAAATTCTTCAGGGGCTCGCTGACGATCGCGCCGGCCGACATATGCGGGTTGAGGGAGGAATAGGGGTCCTGAAAGACGATCTGCATATGGCGCCGGTGGCTGCGCAATTCATCCTGGCTCAGGTTCGTGATGTCCACGCCATCGAGCAGCACCTGACCTGCAGTCGGCTCGAGCAGACGCAGCACGGTCTTGGCCACGGTAGACTTGCCGCAACCGGATTCGCCGACCAGACAAAGGGTCTCGCCCCTCGCGATGTCAAAAGACACGCCATCCACCGCGAAGACCTGGCTGACAACCCGCGACAGCAGGCCACGGTGCACCGGAAAGTGCTTCTTCAGATTGGTGACACGCAGCAGCGGCACTGTGGCTAAGGATGGTTGAATCATCTTGGCGTTGCCTTGACCCGCTCGACTTCCCAGCAGGCAGCCAAATGGTCTGCACCATGGACCTGGAGTTGCGGACGCTCGATCTTGCAGCGCTCGGTAGCAAAGCTGCAGCGCGGCGCAAAGGCGCAGCCAGAAATGGGCTCGATCAGCGAGGGAACGATGCCAGAGATTTCCGGCAGGCGACCTCGAATGTTCGCGCGGCGGCCGCTGGCGATACGCCGCGGGATGGAAGCCATCAGGCCTCGGGTGTAGGGGTGCAGAGGGTTACTAAACAGCTCTCCGACCGAGGCCTCCTCGACCTTCAGGCCGGCGTACATGACGAGGGCCCGCTGCGCTGTTTCGGCCACCACGCCAAGGTCGTGCGTGATCAGCACGATGGCCGTGCCGAGCCGCTCCTTAAGCTCGAGCATCAGGTTCAGGATTTGCGCCTGTATGGTCACATCCAGCGCCGTCGTCGGCTCGTCGGCAATCAGGACCTTGGGGTTGCAGGCCAGCGCCATCGCGATCATGACCCGTTGACGCATGCCTCCGGAGAGCTGGTGGGGATACTCGCCGGCCCGCCGCAGGGGGTCGGCGATACGCACCAGCGACAGCATTTCGACCGCACGGTCCCAGGCCGCGCGCTGGCCCAGGCGCTGGTGAATGCGCACGGACTCGGCGATCTGCTCGCCCACCGTCAACACCGGATTGAGCGAGGTCATTGGCTCCTGAAAAATCATCGATATGCGATTGCCACGGATGGCGCGCATTTCATGCTCGGACAGGCTGGTCAACTCGGCTCCGTCAAAGCGCACCGAGCCGGTCATCGAGCAGCTGCCGTCGTCCGGAAGCAGGCGCATGATCGAGAGGGCCGAGACGCTCTTGCCGCAACCCGATTCGCCGACGATGCACAGAGTTTCGCCGCGCTTGACATCAAATGAGACACCATCAACCGCGCGCACCGCGCCGTCGCGCGTCAGGAAATGGGTGCGCAGGTCCCGCACCGCCAACACATGTTCGGTGGCGGGAACTTCGGCTTCAGTCTGATTCTTCACATGCGTCGCGCAATGCGCGGATCAAGAGAGTCGCGCAAACCATCGCCCACCAGGTTGATCGCAAGCACGGCGATGGCGAGCATCAGGCCGGGAAAGAAGATAATCCAAGGCGAAAGCTGGAAGTAAGTGCGCCCGGAGGAGATCACATTGCCCCAGCTCGGTACCTCGGGCGGCGTGCCGGCGCCCAGGAAGGATAGGCCGGCCTCGGTCAGGATGGCCGAGGCGCAGACATAGGTTGCCTGCACCACCAGCGGAGCCACCGTGTTGGGCAGGATATGGCGGCCAATGATGACAAGGTTGCGCGTGCCGGCGGCCACCGCCGCTTCAATGTAGGGCAGACCGCGCACGGTGAGCACGACACTGCGCACGACACGTACCACACGCGGAATCTCGGGGATGGCGATAGCGACGATGACGATCAGCAGGCTGGCCTTCATCAGAGTGATGAGGGCAATCGCCAGCAGGATGGCAGGAATGGCCATCAGCCCGTCCATGACCCGCATCACGATGTCGTCGACGCGGCGATAGTAGCCGCACAGCACACCTACGACGACGCC
>CAXNFA010000226.1:0-4155 GCA_964201105.1 Alphaproteobacteria bacterium
GCCTCCAAAATCAGCAGTGTAGCGAAGTTCAGATTGGAAAGTGATCGAGCCGAAACTGTCGAGCTTGCTAGATTTCCGTTCCAGTTCGCCTACCGCCCTCACAGGGAATGCTACTTGACGGTAGTTGTTCCAAGTGCCTCCTCGGAACGTCGTCCGTTCCTTCCTTGCGGAATACTGCCCCAAGGAACGATCGTCTCCAATCTCGCCTTCGCCCTCTACGACGCCCCACTTTGGAACATGGCGCTGATCGCTTCGCGCCTTCATCTCGTTTGGGTAGCGACGGTATGCGGCAAACTAAAAACTGACTTTCGCTATTCCAATACGCTCGGCTGGAACACCTTTCCCGTCCCAGCGCTCACGGATAAGAACAAAGCCGACCTGACTCGCTGCGCAGAGGATATTCTGCTGGCGAGGGAGGCCCATTTTCCGGCCACTATCGCAGACCTTTACGATCCGGATGCAATGCCGGCGGACCTGCGCGCCGCGCATGAGCGCAACGACGAGGTGCTGGAGCGCATCTATATCGGGCGTCGCTTTCGCAATGACACCGAACGGCTGGAAAAGCTGTTCGACATGTACAGCAAGCTGATTGCGGAGAAGTCTGCACCAGCCAAGGTCAAGAGGTTCAAGAAACGCAGGGGGATTAATGGAAGCGCGGGGGAAAACCATTGAGCAATGGTTCTCGATGATCGAGCAGGGGCAGATCATGCTGCCCCGGTTTCAGAGGCACGAAGCTTGGCGGCATTCCCAAATTGTTGGGTTGCTTGAAAACGTATTGCGCAAGCCCTCGCTGCCAATCGGCGCGCTGCTGGTGCTGGAGGTGGGTGACGAGGAGCCGTTCCACTCGCGGCCCATGGTCGGGGCACCGGCCGCGACGGGTCGGGTAACGATGCACCTGCTGGACGGTCAGCAGCGGATGACGGCGTTGTGGCGTTCGCTGATCGATAACTACGAGGACCTGACCGTCTTCGTGTCACTTGCGCCGCCCAGCCCGCCGGAAGATCTGGAACCCGGTGAGGTTGCGCCCGATGAGCCGGTGATCGAGCGCGAACGCCGCTGGGAGCATAAGGGTGGCCGCCGCCCGCTATGGGCCGATGATCCCATTGAGGTTTACAAGCGCGGCATGATTCCCATCGCCTGTCTTCGGCCTGGGCAGGCCGGGGAGAAGGCATTGAACGCCTTCTTTGCGGCACTGAAGGTTGCCGGGATCGATCACGGCGACAAGACAGGGCGAATCTACGAACTGCGCAGCCGGGTCGCCAGCTATGTGGTGCCGTTTCTGTCGCTTCCTGTCGGAACCGGGCGCGAAACCGCGCTGAATGTGTTCATCAAGATGAACACGTCCGCATCGCCGCTGACGGACTATGACATCGTGGTGGCGCAACTGGAGGAGTCGACGGGAGAATCCCTCCACGAGATGGTGGAGGAACTCCTCGTCAAGGTTCCGGATGCCCGCCGTTATGGCAGCATCGAGGACAACCTCCTGTCCGTGGCCGCGTTGCTGGGTGGCAAGCCACCCTTGAAGAAGAGCTACCTGGAGAAGGGGTTTGGCGCCCACGTGGCCGATGTGTGGCCCCGCCTGCTCGACGGGTTCAAGCGGGGCGTCTCCTTCCTGCAAAACGAAGGCATGTTCGGCGAACGCACCATGCCCTCGGATGTCGCGGTCTATCTGGTCTGTGCGCTGTGGGCCGACGTTCCGGAGCACGGGTTTGATGCCGAGGGCAATGCGCGCGCTCTCATCCGCAAGGCTCTGTGGCGGGCAAGCTTCACCGACCGGTATGGCAAGACTTCCGCAACCCGGGCTTATGCAGACTACAAGGCCCTGGCAGCGATGATTGCGAAGCCGTCCGAGACTGCAGCCTGTGAACTGTTCGACGACGCTACATATGCACTGCCGGAACCTGGCGAGCTCGTGTCTGCTGGCTGGCCGGCGCGGAAGGACCGCCTTCCGCGCGCCATTCTGGCGGCTGCCCTCCGTGCCGGCGGGATCGACTTTGCGGACGGCGCCCCAGCCCGGCAAAGCGATCTGACCCAGCGGGAATACCACCACATCTTCCCAGTTGCGACGCTGTCGGGGGACCGAGAGGACGCGCATGTGAACCGGGCGCTGAACTGCGCGCTGGTCAACTGGCGGACCAACCGGAAGATCGCCAGTGGAACGCCACAGGCCTATATCGAGGCCCGGGCGAAGGCCGCCAATCTGGGCGAAAGCGCCGTCCGCCACCGGCTCGCCAGCCACCTCATCCCCTATGAAGCGGTCGTGGCTGGGGACTACGAAGCGTTCCTCAATGCGCGAGCCGCTATCGTACAGGCCCACCTGAAAGCCCTGTGCGAAGGGCGCGAACCGGCGGCCACGCTATGACGATGGGCATGGAAGCCGTCCCCTCTGTCTCCGTTTCCTATGCGCGCACCGGTGCGGCAACCCGTTCCAATGCGCTGGGCATGCGGCCGATGCAGGAGCGGGCCTATGAGAAGCGCGGCGAGCAGTATCTGCTGATCAAATCGCCGCCGGCGTCGGGCAAGAGCCGTGCGCTGATGTTCATCGCGCTCGACAAGCTGGCCAATCAGGGCCTAAACCAGGCCATCATCGTGGTGCCGGAGAAGGCCATTGGCGCCAGCTTTCAGGATGAGCCACTCAGCCAATACGGCTTCTGGGCCGACTGGTTGGTCGGCCCGCGCTGGAACTTGTGCAACGCGCCAGGCTCGGATGGCGGCAAGGTGGATGCGCTGGGTGCCTTCCTTGGTAGCGCGGACAGAGTTCTGGTCTGCACGCACGCCACGTTCCGCTTTGCCGTGGAGCGCTTTGGTGTGGAGGCTTTTGACGACCGTCTGATCGCGGTGGACGAGTTCCACCATGTGTCGGTCAGCCCCGACAACAAGCTGGGCCTTCAGCTCGGCCAGTTCATCGCCCGGGACCGCACGCATATAGTTGCGATGACGGGATCCTATTTCCGCGGTGACGCAGAAGCAGTGCTGGCCCCCGAGGATGAGGGGAAGTTCGACACCGTCACCTATACCTATTACGAGCAGCTCAATGGCTACGAGCACTTGAAGCAGCTCGACATCGGCTATTTCTTTTATGCCGGCTCCTATGCCGACGACATTCTGAAGGTGTTGAACCCGGCCGAGAAGACCATCGTCCATATCCCGAGCGTTAATTCGCGCGAGAGCACCAAGGACAAGATTCGCGAGGTGGAGCACATTATCGAGGCGCTCGGCGATTGGCAGGGAACCGATGCCGCTACCGGATTTCAGCTCGTCAAGACGCCGGAGGGACGCGTGCTGCGGATCGCTGACCTGGTCGATGACGACCCCGGCAAGCGGGACCGCGTATCCGCCGCGCTCAAGGACCCGGCGCAGAAGAACAACCGCGACCATATCGACATCATCATCGCCCTTGGTATGGCCAAGGAGGGGTTCGACTGGATTTGGTGCGAGCACGCGCTCACGGTCGGCTACCGCTCCAGCCTGACCGAGGTGGTGCAAATCATCGGCCGTGCCACCCGCGATGCGCCCGGCAAGACCCGGTCCCGTTTCACCAACCTGATTGCGGAGCCGGACGCCTCGGAGGAGGCAGTCTCTGAGGCGGTGAATGACACGCTGAAGGCCATCGCAGCCAGCCTACTGATGGAGCAGGTGCTGGCGCCGCGCTTCGAGTTCAAGCCGAAAAATCCCGGCAGCGGTCCGGTGGAAGGCTTCGACTATGGGGAAGGCGGCTATGACCCGAACGCGACCAATGTCGGCTTCAACGAAACGACAGGGCAGTTCCAGATCGAGATCAAGGGCCTGAAGGAGCCGAAGAGCGAACAGGCCACCCGCATTTGCCAGCAGGACCTGAACGAGGTGATCGCCGCCTTTGTACAGGACAAGACCGCCATCGAGCGCGGCATCTTCGCGACCGAGGATCTGGTGCCCGAGGAACTGACCCAGGTCCGTATGGGCAAGATCATCAAGGACCGGTATCCGGATCTCGACGCCGAAGACCAGGAGGCCGTTCGCCAGCATGCAGTGGCCGCGCTGGCACTGACCCAGCAGGCCAAGCAGATTGTTCTCGGCGGTGATCCTGAACAGCCCAGCGCCAACACGGCCCTGATCGACGGCATCCGCAAATACGCCATGGATGTGCGCGAGCTCGACATTGACCTGATCGACCGC
>CAXNFA010000227.1:0-4147 GCA_964201105.1 Alphaproteobacteria bacterium
AGGCAGGGCGACGGAATTCATCATGAAGGTGGCGGCGCTGGTCGCAATCTCGGTGCCGTCCTCGTGATAGGCGCGGCCCCGCACGAAGGCGACGCTGCGCGTCATGTGATAACACTCGGCTTCGGCGATCACCGCCTGGCGCGGGCGCGCGGGCCGCAGGTAGTCGATGCGCAGGTCGAGCGTGGCGATCTGCATCACCGCGCCCGCCGCCGACAGCGAGGCCATGCCACTCGCGGAGTCCAGAAGCGTCGTCATGACGCCCCCATGCAGCACGCCGCTCCATGGATCGCCGACGAGGTCTTCGCGCCAGTCGAGCCGCAGCGCCGTGCGCCGGTGCTCGACCCGCAGCACGGTGGCGCCCAGCGCGGACAGGTGCGGCACCGCTTCCGTGATCTGGCGGATGATGTCAGGGGCGAAGGCGGGCGCGGGAAAGGCCATGGCACGTCAATCATAGGGCCGGACAGCCGATCGGACGAATCGCGCCCGACGCGGGCAGCACTAGACCTTGTGGTAGCCCTTGTACCAGGCGACGAATTTCTTCACGCCGTCCTCGATCGAGGTCTGCGGCACGAAGCCGAAGTCGCGCGTCGAGGCCTCGATATCGGCATAGGTTTCCTTGACGTCACCGGGCTGCATCGGCTCCAGCTTCTTCTGCGCCTTGATGCCGAGCGCGTCCTCCAGCAGCCCGATGACGCGCAGAAGCTGCTCGGGCTGGTTGTTGCCAAGGTTATAAACCCTGTGCGGCACGCCGGTGTCGGCCGGCGGGCGGTCGAGCACGGCGATCACGCCATTCACGATGTCGTCGACATAGGTGAAGTCGCGCCGCATGTCGCCGTGGTTGAAGACGCGGATCGGCTTGCCCTTGGTCATCGCATCGGCGAAGAGGTAGAGCGCCATGTCCGGCCGGCCCCAGGGGCCATAGACGGTGAAGAAGCGCAGGCCCGTCTGCGGCATGCGATAGAGATGGCTGTAGGCATGGCCCATCAGCTCGTCCGCCTTCTTCGTCGCGGCATAGAGCGAGATGGGCTGGTCGACGCGGTCCTCGACCGAGAAGGGCATCTTGGTGTTGCCGCCATAGACCGAACTCGAACTGGCATAGACCATGTGGCGCAGCTTCGGCAGGTGGCGGGCATATTCCATCACCCGCAGATGGCCGATCAGGTTCGATTCGGCATATTCGAAGGGATGCTCGATCGAATAGCGCACGCCCGCCTGGGCGGCGAGATGGACGATGCGATCAATGCCAGGAAAGGCGGCCAGTTCCTGCGGCAGCTCCGGCGCCGCGATGTTGAGCTTGCGGAAGGTGAAGCCCGGCTTGCCGATGAGGCGTGCCAGGCGCGCTTCCTTCAGGCGCACGTCGTAATAGGCATTCATGGAGTCGATGCCGACAACCTGCTCGCCACGGGCGAGAAGGGATTCCGCGACAGAGGAGCCAATGAAACCGGCAGCACCGGTAACCAGGACGGTCATTCGTTCTTCCCAGACGGGTCAATTCGACAGCCCGCAGTTCACGGGCGCCGCACCATAAACGGGCGGGCCCGGGGAATCACCTGTTTCGGTGCTTTTATTGTGCACCGCAGCAAACCGCGCCCGGCTGGATGCCAGAGCGTTGCGGCGCCAGCCATCCATGCTTACGTTTGCGGCAAGCCATGGCGGCAGCTCCGGCCGTCAGGAGGGTCGCTTGCAGCTCGCCTCCGTCTCCCTGGACGACAAATACACCCAATCGGGGCGGGTTTTCCTGACCGGAACCCAGGCCCTGGTCCGCCTGCCGCTGATCCAGCGCCAGCGCGACCTCGCCCGGGGCCTCAATACCGCCGGCTTCATCTCCGGCTACCGGGGATCGCCCCTCGGTGGCTATGACCAGGCCCTTTGGCGGGCCCAGCGCCTGCTGGACCAGGGCCATATCCGCTTCCAGCCCGGGGTGAACGAGGAACTGGCCGCCGACGCGGTCTGGGGGTCGCAGCAGGTCGGCCTGTTCCCCGGCGCCCTTTATGACGGGGTCTTCGGCATCTGGTACGGCAAGGGGCCGGGCCTCGACCGGGCGCTCGACGCCATCAAGCATGCCCATTCGGCCGGGACCGCGCCCCATGGCGGGGTGCTGGCGATTGCCGGCGACGACCATGGCGCCAGCTCCTCCACCCTGGCCCACCAGAGCGACCACAACTTCATGGCGGCCAGCGTGCCGGTGCTCAACCCCGCCGGGGTGCAGGACTATATTGACTTCGGCCTGTGGGGTTTTGCCCTGTCGCGTTTTGCCGGCCTGTGGGTGGGCTTTACCGCCGTCGCCGACACGGTGGAAAGCACCGCGTCGGTCCTGATCGATCCCGACCGGCTGCAGATTGCCCTGCCGGAGGATTTCGTGCTGCCGCCCGGCGGCCTCAACATCCGCTGGCCCGATCCGCCGCTCGAGCAGGAAGCCCGGCTGCACAATTTCAAGCTGCCCGCCGCGCTGGCCTTCGCGCGCCGCAACCCGCTCGACCGCGCGATCATCCGCGGGCGCAACGCGCGGCTTGGCATTGTCACCACCGGCAAGGCCTATCTCGACGTGCGCCAGGCGCTCGACAACCTGGGCCTCGACGAAGGCGCGGCAACCGCGCTGGGCATCGCCGTCTACAAGGTCGGCATGAGCTGGCCGCTGGAGCCGAGCGGCCTGCTGCGCTTCGCCGAGGGGCTCGACGAGATTCTGATTGTCGAGGAGAAGCGGCCCTTCCTCGAAGACCAGGTGAAGGCGCATCTCTACCGTCTGCCCGCCGGCCGCCGGCCGCGCGTGACCGGCAAGGTCGATGAAGACGGCCATGTCGTGCTCTGCACCGCTGGCCTGCTGACGCCGTCGGATGTTGCGCGCCTGATCGTGGATCGCGTCGGCCGTTTTCACGACAGCCCGCATCTGAGTGAACGGCTCGCCTATCTCAACGCCAAGGAAGCCGTGATCGCCGGCAAGCCCGCCGATGTGGTGCGCACGCCCTTCTTCTGCTCCGGCTGCCCGCACAATTCGTCGACCAAGGTTCCGGAAGGCAGCCGGGCGCTGGCCGGCATCGGCTGCCACTACATGGCGATCTGGATGAATCGTGACACAGCGACCTTCTCGCAGATGGGCGGCGAAGGCGCCGCCTGGGTCGGCCAGGCGCCCTTCACCCGCACGCCGCATGTCTTCGCCAACCTGGGCGACGGCACCTATTTCCATTCCGGCAGCCTGGCCATCCGCCAGGCCGTCATCGCCAGCGCCAACATCACCTACAAGATCCTGTTCAACGATGCCGTGGCGATGACGGGCGGCCAGCCGGTGGATGGGCATCTCACCGTCGTCGCGGTGGCCGCGCAGGTCCGCGCAGAAGGCGTTGGCCGCATCGCCGTGTTGAGCGACGAGCCTGAGAAGTATTCAAGCCCCGCCGCCTTCCCGCCGGGCACCACGATCCACCACCGCGACGAACTCGACGCGCTGCAGAGGGATCTGCGCGCCACGCCGGGCGTTTCGGTGATGATCTATGACCAGACCTGCGCGGCGGAGAAGCGCCGCCGCCGCAAGCGCGGCACCCTTCCCGATCCACAGAAGCGCGTCTTCATCAACGAGGCCGTGTGCGAAGGCTGCGGCGATTGTTCGGTGCAGTCCAACTGCCTGTCGATCCTGCCCCTCGACACCGAGCTCGGCCGCAAGCGCGAGATCGACCAGTCGAGCTGCAACAAGGACTATGCCTGCATCGATGGCTTCTGCCCGAGTTTCGTGACCGTGCGCGGCGGCACGATTCGCAAGACCCGCGCCAACACCACGGCGCTGGATGCGGCGGTCGAAACATTGCCGATGCCAAAGCTGCCGCCGCTGAACGGCCCCTTCGGCATCCTGGTGACCGGTGTGGGTGGTACCGGCGTCATCACCATCGGCGCCATCCTGGGCATGGCCGCGCATGTCGAGGGCAAGGGCTGCACCGTGCTCGACCAGACCGGGCTGGCGCAAAAGGGCGGCGCGGTGATGAGCCATGTGCGCATCGCGCCCCGGCCCGACGACCTGCACGCCGTGCGCATCGACCACGGCGGCGCCAATCTTGTGCTGGCGGCCGACATGGTCGTCGCCGCACGCCCCGACGCGCTGGCGACGATCGACAAGGGCAAGGCCCGGCTGATCGCCAACTCGCACCAGATCCCGACCGCT
>CAXNFA010000228.1:0-4137 GCA_964201105.1 Alphaproteobacteria bacterium
GGCCTATGACGTCGTCGTCCAGGCGATGGGCGGTATCATGAGCCTGACCGGCCAGCCCGGAAACGACACGCCGACTCGCGTCGGCACCTCGGTGGGCGATATTACCGCCGGCCTGTTCACCGCCATCGGCATCACCTCGGCGCTCTATCGCCGCACGCTGTCGGGCGAAGGCTTCAAGGTCGATGTCGGCATGCTCGACTGCCAGATCGCGATCCTGGAAAACGCCATCGCACGCACGACGACGACGGGCAAGGCACCGGGACCTCTCGGGACCCGCCACCCCTCCATCGCGCCCTTCGAAATGTATCGCACCGCCGATGGCTGGCTGGTCCTGGCGGCCGGCAACGACGCGGTCTTCCGCAAGCTCGCCATGGCGCTGGGGCGCCCGCAGCTGGGCACCGATCCGCGCTTCCTCACCAACGATGACCGCGCCGCCCATGTCGATGCGCTGAAGCTGGAGATAGAGGCCGGGCTTTCGACCCACGACACCGCGCATTGGCTGACCATCTTCACCGGCGAAGGCATTCCCTGCGGCCCCTATAACGACGTCGCTCAGGCGCTGGCCGAGCCGCAGGTAAAGGCGCGCAACATGGTCATCGCCGTCGATGACCCGGCGACCGGCGTCCTGCACCTGGCCGGCAATCCGATCAAGACGAGCGCCTTTCCCGATCCGACGACGCGGCCCGCCGCTCCGGACCTCAACGCCGATGGCGCCCGCATCCGCCAGGAGCTCGGGCTGAAATAACTAGCGGACTTGCCGCTTTGCCCCGCGCGGCTCTGCCGCGATACTGACCATCCTGATCCATCTCCCGAGTTGTTTGCATGCGCTGGCTGCTTCGCGTCGTTGCCGTCCTTTTGCTCCTGATTATCGTCGTCGCCGGCGGCGCCTATCTGTGGCTGCGCGGATCGCTGCCGCAGACGGACGGCCGCATCGCCATTGCCGGGGCGAGCGCCGCCATCGAGGTGGTGCGCGACCGCCAGGGCGTGCCGCACATCTATGCCCAGAGCAAGGCGGACGCCTTCTTCGGCCTCGGCTTCGTCCATGCGCAGGACCGGTTGTGGCAGATGGAGATGAACCGCCGCATCGCTGCCGGGCGGCTGGCCGAAGTGGTTGGTAATGTGCCGGCCGCCGTGGGCACGGACCGCTTCCTGCGCACGCTGGGCGTGCGGCGCAGCGCCACCGCCGGATATGACAGGCTCGACGCCGAATCGCGTGCCGCACTCGATGCCTATGCAGCCGGGGTCAACGCCTTCCTTGCCCAACGCAAGGGACCGCTGCCGCCAGAGTTCCTGTTCTTCGGCCATGCGCCTGAGAAGTGGGAGGTCGCCGACTCGCTCGCCTGGGTGAAGATGATGGCCTGGGATCTCGCCGGAAACTGGGGCGACGAATTGCTGCGCGCCCGCCTGATCAAGCGCCTGTCGCCCGAGCAGATGACCGACATCTTCCCCGGCTATCCCGCCAATGGCCCGGTCGTGTTGCGCGACTACGCCGAGGCACTGGGCGGCATCGACATTGAGACGTTGCATGCCGCCCTGCCCGCCATGCCGGATCGCGAGAATGGGTCCAACAACTGGGTCGTCTCGGGCACACGCAGCGAAACCGGCAAGCCGCTGCTTGCCAATGACCCGCATCTCAGCCTGGGGGCGCCCTCCCTGTGGTATTTCGCGCATATGAAGGCGCCGGGCCTTGATGTCATCGGCGCCACCCTGCCCGGTGTACCGGCCGTGGTGCTGGGGCGCAACGACCGCATCGCCTGGGGCTTCACCAACACCGGCCCCGACACGCAGGATCTGTTCATCGAGCGCATCGACCCGGCCAATCCGGGCCGCTATGCCACGCCGAACGGCACGGAAGCGTTTGTCACCCGCAATGAAACCATCCGCATCAAGGGTGCGCCCGACATGCCGCTGACCGTGCGCGAGACGCGGCATGGCCCGGTGATTTCCGACCTGATCGCGTCGGCCGCGCAGGCCGCTGGCGAGGGCCACGTGCTGGCCTTCTCCTGGCCCACCCTGCGCGACGACGACCTGACGGCGCAGGCTGGGCTGCACATGCAGACCGCCCGCAACTGGGACGAATTCACCGCCGCCCTGCGCGAGTTCCATTCGCCACAGCAGAACATCGTCTACGCTGATATCGACGGCAATATCGGCTTCTATGCACCGGCACGCGTGCCGGTGCGCACGCCACTCAACGACATCAACGGCCACCTGCCATCGCCCGGCTGGGACGCGCGCTATGACTGGCAGGGCTTCATTCCCTTCGACCAGTTGCCGCATCTTTACAATCCCGCCGCCGGCGCCATCGTCACGGCCAACAACAAGATCGTACCCGACGACTACCCCTTCTACCTGACCGACGACTGGGCGGTTCCCTTCCGCGCCGAGCGCATCCAGGAACTGCTCGACAAGACGGCCAAGCATTCCACGACCAGCTTCCGCGCCATCCAGAATGACGTGCAGTCGGGGGCCGCCGAGATGTTCTTGCCCCTGCTGCTTGCCATCCAGCCCGCAGACGAGCGCCAGGCTGAAGCCCTGCGCCGCCTGCGCGCCTGGGATGCGGTGATGGACCGCGACAGGTCGGAACCGCTTATCTACCTCGCCTGGTATCGCGAACTGGGCCGCGCCATCTATGCCGACGAACTGGGCGAGCTGTTTCCCGAATTCTGGAACCTGCGCCCGCAGTTCATGGAGCGCGTGCTGACTGTGTCGCCGCGCTGGTGCAACGACGTGACGACCGAAAGCGTGGAAAGCTGCCCCGACCGCATCGCGCTCGCCCTGACCCGCGCGCTCGACTATCTCGCCGCCCGCCATGGCGACGACATGGACGACTGGCGCTGGGGCGCGGCCCACACCGCCCATAGCGAACACCGGCCCTTCTCCGGCCAGCCCGTGGTCGGCAAGATTTTCGACATCGACCTGCCGTCAAGTGGCGACAGCTTCACTGTTGCTGCCGCCCACCACCGCATCAATCGCGAGGCGACGCCCTTCCGTCAGCATCACGGGGCCAGCTTGCGCGCAATCTACGACCTGTCCGATCTCGATCACTCGCTCTTCATCCAGTCGACTGGGCAATCGGGCAATCCGCTCTCCCGCTTCTACCGCTCCTTCGCGCGCACCTGGCGCGACGGCGGCTATGTGCCCATGACGACGGACCGGTCCGACATCCAGGCCGGCGCGATCGGCACCCTGTTCCTCGACCCGGTGCGCTGACATGGCCCCACAGACTGAACCCACCGCCGCCGACGTCCACGCCGCCGCCCATGCGATCATGGGAGCGCTGGTGCGCACGCCGTGCCTCTATTCGCGCACGATGTCCGAGCTGACGGGGGCCGAGATCTTCGTCAAGTTCGAGAACCTGCAATACACCGCCTCGTTCAAGGAACGCGGCGCACTCAACAAGCTCCTGTCATTGAAGGCGCAAGGTTTTTCGGGCGGTGTCGCGGCGATGTCGGCGGGCAACCATGCGCAGGGGCTCGCCTATCACGCCCGCCGCCTTGGTATCGCCGCCACCATTGTAATGCCCAAGGCGACGCCGGTCGTGAAGGTGCGCCACACCCGCGCCTTCGGTGCCCGCGTGGTGCTGGAGGGCGATGATCTCGATGGCGCCAAGGCGGCCTGCGATCAGATCGTCGCGGCCGAAGGCCTGACGCTTGTCCATCCCTTCGACGATCCTCTCATCATCGCCGGCCAGGGCACGGTCGCGCTCGAAATGCTCGACCACCACCCCGATATCGAGATGCTGGTGGTGCCGCTGGGCGGCGGCGGGCTGATCAGCGGCATGGCCATCGCCGCCAAGGCGCACAACCCGGCCATTGAGGTGATCGGCGTCGAGGCCGAACTCTTCCCGTCGATGCGCGAAGTGCTGGCCGGCCGCAGCCCGCACATGGATGGCCTGACCATCGCCGACGGCATCGCGGTGAAGAAGCCCGGCATCCTGACCCGCGCCATCATCGGCCGGCTGGTGTCCGACATCCTGCTGGTGTCGGAAGCCGCGCTCGAGCAAGCGATCATGTCGCTGCTGGAGATCGAGAAGACGGTGGCGGAAGGGGCCGGCGCCGCGGCGCTGGCGGCCGTGATCGGCCATCCCGAGCGCTTCAGGGGCAAACGGGTCGGCATCGTGCTGTCGGGCGGCAA
>CAXNFA010000229.1:0-4133 GCA_964201105.1 Alphaproteobacteria bacterium
GACCTGTCGGCGCGCCAGATGGCTTTGCTGCTGACGATCTATGTCGAGGCTGGTCCGCATACGGTGCGTGGCCTTGCCGCCAAGCTGTTGATCTCCAAGCCCGCGGTGACGCGCGCGATCGACGCACTCGAGAAGCTGGAATACGTCCGCCGCCTGCCGGATGAAAGCGACAAGCGCAGCGTGCTGGTCTCGCGCACGGTGAAGGGGGCGGTGTTCCTCGACCAGTTCGGCGCGCTGATCTCGGCGGCTGCCGAGATGCCGCCGCCGGCCTGACCCAGAGCTAGGTTCGCACCGCACCTTCGTTTGCAACTTCAAGGTCGAAGGCCGCGGCCATCAGCGCCTTGGTATAGGCCGTCTTTGGTGCTTCGAAGATGTCGTCGGCGGCGCCGGCTTCGACCACCTTGCCATCCTTCATGACGATCACCTCGTCTGCCAGCGCGCGCACGACGCGCAGATCGTGGCTGATGAAGAGATAGGCGAGGTTGTGGCGCGCCTGCAGGTCGCGCAGCAATTCGACGATCTGCGCTTGCACCGACATGTCGAGCGCGCTGGTCGGTTCGTCCAGCACGACAAGCTTCGGCTTCAGCACCATGGCACGGGCGATGGCGATGCGCTGGCGCTGGCCGCCGGAGAATTCATGCGGATAGCGATCCTGCATCGCGGGGTCGAGGCCCACTTCCGACAGGGCCTGGCCAATGATCGCGCGGCGCTCGTCCCAGTCGCGGATCTGGGTGTGGACGAGAAGGCCTTCCTCGACGATCTGTCCAATGGACAGGCGCGGCGACAGCGAGCCATAGGGATCCTGGAAGACGATCTGCATTGCCTTGCGCAAGGGCCGCATGGCGTTGAAGTTGCGCTGGTCGATCGCTTCGCCCTCGAAGCGGATCGGCCCTTCGCTGCGGATCAGGCGCAGCAGCGCAAGGCCGAGCGTCGTCTTGCCGGAACCCGATTCACCCACCACGCCAATGGTATGGCCGGCGCGCAGCTTCAGCGAGACGCCGTCGACCGCCTTCACATAGTCGACCGTCTTCTGCAGCACACCGCGCTTGATCGGGAACCAGACCTTCAGGTTGTCGGTCGCCATCACCTCGGGCGCGCCGGCGGCGCGGCGTGGCGGCCGGCCCTTGGGCTCGGCGGCAAGAAGCTGGCGGGTGTAGGGATGCTTGGGCGCGGCGAAGATATCCGCGACCCGGCCCTGCTCGACGATCTCGCCATCCTTCATCACGCAGACGCGGTCGGCGATCTTGCGCACGATGCCGAGGTCATGGGTGATCAGCAGCATCGCCATCTTCAGATCGGCCTGCAGTTCCTTCAGCAGCTTCAGGATCTGCGCCTGGATGGTGACGTCGAGTGCGGTGGTTGGCTCATCGGCGATCAGCAGATCGGGGTTGTTGGCGAGCGCCATGGCGATCATGACGCGCTGGCGCTGGCCACCGGACAGCTGGTGCGGATAGGCATCGAGACGGCGCTCGGCATCGGGCAGGCCGACCAGGCGCAGCAGCTCCAGCGTGCGGGCGCGCGCCTGCGCCTTGTTCATCTTCTTGTGCAGGATCAGCACTTCGTTGATCTGCCGCTCGATCGAATGGAGCGGGTTCAATGAGGTCATGGGCTCCTGGAACACCATGGATACGCGGTTGCCGCGCACCTTGGTCAGCGTCGCGGGCGGCGCGCCGATCATCTCGATGCCATCCACCTTGATCGAGCCGCTGGGGTGGCTCGCCGTGGGATAGGGCAGCAGCTGCAGCACCGACAGCGCGGTGACGGTCTTGCCGGAACCGGATTCACCCACCAGAGCCAGCGTCTCGCCCTTGTCGATGTGGAAGGAAGCGTGGCGGACGGCCGGGTTCTCGCGGCCATTGGACCGGAAGCTGACGGAAAGGTCTTCGACCTGCAGGAAAGGCATCGCGGCTCAGCTCCAGGTCTTGCGCGGGTCAAAGGCGTCGCGCACGGCTTCGCCGATGAAGATCAGCAGGCTCAGCATGACGCCAAGCGAGACAAAGGCGGTGATGCCCAGCCACGGCGCCTGCAGGTTCGACTTGCCCTGGGCCAGCAGCTCGCCCAGCGAGGCGGAGCCCGGCGGCAGGCCGAAGCCGAGGAAATCGAGTGAAGTCAGTGTCGTCACCGAGCCGGTCAGAATGAAGGGCATGAAGGTCAGGGTCGCCACCATGGCATTGGGCAGAACATGCTTGAACATGATGACAAGATTGGACACGCCGAGCGCGCGGGCGGCGCGAACATAGTCGAGGTTGCGGGCGCGCAGGAATTCGGCGCGCACCACACTGACCAGCCCCATCCAGGAGAACAGCAGCATGATGCCGAGCAGCCACCAGAAGTTGGGCTCGATGATGCTGGCCAGGATGATGAGCATGTAGAGGACAGGCAGGCTCGACCAGAATTCGATGAAGCGCTGGGCAATCAGGTCGATCCAGCCGCCGAAATAGCCCTGCACCGCGCCGGCGGCGACGCCAATGATGGAGGAGATGATCGTCAGCGTCAGGCCGAACAGGACCGAGATGCGGAAGCCGTAGATCAGCCGCGCCACCACGTCGCGGGCCTGGTCGTCGGTGCCCAGCAGGTTGACCGGCGACGGCGGTGCGGGCGCGGGAACCGGCAGTTCATAGTTGATGGTGCGATAGCTGAATTCGAACAGTGGCCAGATCATCCAGCCCTTTTCCTGGATCAGCGACTTGACTTCGGGGTCGCGATATTCGGCGGTGGTTTCGAAGATGCCGCCAAAGCGCGTCTCCGGATAATTGGCCAGCACCGGCGACAGCAGGTTGCCGTCATACATGACCAATAGCGGCCGGTCGTTGGCGAGGAATTCCGCAAAAAGGGTAACGAGGAAGATGGCGAAGAAGATGACGGTCGACCAATAGCCGCGGCGGTTGCGGCGGAAATTCTGCAGACGCCGGCGGTTTAGCGGCGATACATGAACACCCAACAACGTGTCGCGCGGCGCGTCGCTCTTCACGGCCTCAGACATCGCGCTTCTCGAAATCGATGCGCGGGTCGACCAGCACATACATCAGGTCGCCGACGATGCCCATGACCAGGCCCATCAGGGAGAAGAAGTAGAGCGTGCCAAAGATGACGGGATAGTCGCGGTTGATCGCCGCCTCGAAGCCCAGGAGGCCGATGCCGTCGAGCGAGAAGATGATCTCGATCAGCAGCGAGCCGGTGAACAGGATGCCGATGAAGGCGCCCGGGAAGCCGGCGATGACGATCAGCATCGCATTGCGGAAGACATGCCCGTAGAGCACGCGGTTTTCCGCCAGGCCCTTGGCGCGGGCGGTCACCACATACTGCTTGTTGATCTCCTCGAGGAAGGAGTTCTTGGTCAGCATGGTCAGGCCGGCAAAGCCGCTCAGCACCATGGCGAAGAGCGGCAGGGCGAGATGCCAGAAATAATCGGTGACCTTGCCCAGCAGCGACAGCTCCTCCCAGTTGTCGGAGACCAGCCCGCGCAAGGGGAACCAGCTCAGGAAGGAGCCACCGGCGAAGAGCACGATCAGCAGCACGGCGAAGAGGAAGCCAGGAATGGCATAGCCGATCAGGATGGCGGCGGAGGTCCAAAGGTCGAAGTTGCTGCCGTCCCGCACCGCCTTGCGGATGCCGAGCGGGATGGAGACGAGGTAGATGATCAGCGTGGTCCACAGGCCGATGGAGATGGAGACCGGCATCTTCTCCAGCACCAGATCCACCACCTTGCGGTCGCGGAAATAGCTCTCGCCGAAATCGAAGCGCAGGTAATTGCCCATCATCTGCAGGAAGCGTTCGACCGGCGGCTTGTCGAAGCCGTAGAGCTTCTCGATCTCCTTGATGAATTCGGGATCGAGCCCCTGGGCGCCGCGATACTTGGAATCCGAGCCGCCGGCCCCGGTCATGCCCTGGGTGCGCGCGGTTTCGCCGCCGCCGCCGCTGACCCGCGCGGTGGCGTCCACCGCCGTGCCCGTGATCTGGGCAATCAGCTGTTCCACGGGCCCGCCGGGCGCGAACTGGATGACCGCGAAGTTGACGATCATGATGCCAAGCAGCGTCGGCACGATCAGCAACAGGCGGCGGGTGATATAGGCAAGCATTACGGATGCATCATTGCGGGCTGCGGCCTGCGCGGGCAAGGGCCGTGACCTTGG
>CAXNFA010000230.1:0-4129 GCA_964201105.1 Alphaproteobacteria bacterium
TCCGTCGCGATTGGTGTCATTATCACGCGGGTCAGATTGTGGACCTTGGTGTCCCACCACTTCTCATGCGGCGCGAACACGCTGCGCACGTCGGGCTCGCGGCTGACCAGCCGGAAGGGTCCTGTGCCGTTGGCGTTGCGTGTGGCGAAGTTTTCCTGGCGCGATTGCGCGGCCAGCGGCTGGCTCGCGTTGTTCTCCTCGGCCCAGCCCTTGGACAGGATGTACCAGGTGTCCCATTCATTGGGCAGCAGCGGGTTCGGCGCACGCAGGACGAAATCGACGGTGCGGTCGTCGACCTTCACCACGTCCGCCACGCTCGACACGCGACTCTTCAGGTCGGAGCCGTCGGCGCGCACGCGCATTGCCGAAAAGACGACATCGTCGGCGGTGAAGGGCTTGCCGTCGTGGAAGGTTACATTGGGGCGTAACGTAAAACGCCAGCGCGTCGGCTCCAGCATCTGCCAGCCGGTTGCCAGCGCGGGCTGCATGACCAGGTTCGGATCACGCCGCGTCAGCCCCTCATAGACATTGCCCTGGATGCCGAGCGAGAAAGCCTCGTTGAGATTGTAGGGATCCATCGAGCCAACATCGCTCTGGAAGGCGAAGCGAAACTCCTTCGCTGTCGCGCCCGAGAGCGTCGCGCTCGCAAGAAAGGCCGCCAGAACGAGTGTCCTGGGGAACATAAATACCTCCTCATGCCCGCTTTGCCGGCGGTTGTGTAGAGCGGTGCCGCGTCCGCTCATTGTCCGGGCGGATGGTGTGGAGGCCGGGATTCTAAGTCAACCTTCCTGCGCGCATTTCTGCGCCATGGCGGACAGCCGTCACATCTCTTGTATACCTGTAGTGTAAAAAATTATTCAAATGCCGGAGGTTTTGCGCCCTGCTGTGTCGCTGTATTCCATCAGCTCATAGGTCGTCTTCAGCAGTTCGGAGCGAATCTTCACGATGGTGAAGTCGGGCACCATGCACCAGCAATGCTGCGGCGGCCGGCCGTCTTTCTCGAAGATGAAATGCTCGGTCTCGAAGGTGCCGGCTGGCACGGTGACCGTCTCGGGACCGACATAGCGGATCGGCAGGCCGTCGGGATAGAAGGCGAGCAGCGGGCCGGATGCACCGTTTGGCAGATTGGAACTCATCAGCACACCGGCGATGACCTCCTTGCGCGGTCCGCGGCTGCGGTCGAATTGCGGCAGGTGCCAGATGTCGCAGGCAACCGGATGCGCGCCAAAGGACGGCGCGTGGCCATCGAGGTCGAATCGCTGCGAGATGCGGCCGGCATCGGCCGTGATGACCTCGCATTCGGCAAAGGTGTCGGCGAAGCGGAACCAGCCGCTGCCCATGAACTGGTCCTTCACGCTCAGGCGGATGAAGGCATCGAGCGGCTGGAAGCGTTCATTCACGGCAAAGGTCACATCGCGCAGGACGCCGGAGTCCTCCATCTCGCATTGCGCCCGCATGGTGCGATGGCCGTTGCCATGCACGGTCACGGTGAACCACTCGCGCCCACGCTCCCCCACCGTGTCGCCGAGATAGCGGACATAGCCGCGAATGGTGCGGTGCTGCATGCGAAGGGCTCCGGGCAAAGAAAAAGGGGCGGACCTCGCGGCCCGCCCCCTCACCCTAGCGAAAGCCGATCAGTTCTTGAATGCGAAGTTTTCCAGAATGATGCGGCGGTTCCAGTTGGTGAAGCCGGTCAGGCGCTTGTTGACGCCGTAGATGTCGATGCCGTGCTGGATGTTGATCATCGCGGCTTCGTCATGGCCGGCTTGCACGAGCTGCTTGAGCAGGGCCAGACGCTTCGTCTCGTCGAACTCTTCGTTCGCCGCGACAGTCAGCTTCTCCAGCTTGTCGATGCAGACCCACGACGGCTTGAAGTTGCAGCCGTGCTGCATGAAGGGCCGAACTGCGTCGAGGTCGGGATCGACGAAGGCCGAGAAGCCAAACATATGGCCTTCGAATTCCTTGCCCGATGTCTTGAACAGCAGCGCGGTCAGCTCGCTCAGCGTGATCGGAATCACCTTTGTGCGGATGCCGATCTTGGTCAGTGCATCGCCGACCAGCGTATAGATTTCCTTGTCATAGGGCAGCGAGCCGACCGTAACCTGCATCGCCGTCTCGAAGCCGTTGGGATAGCCGGCTTCCGTCAGCAGCCGCTTCGCCGCTTCCGGGTTGTATTCATACGGCTTGATGTCGGCGATATAACCCTTGGTGCGTGGCGTTGCCGCCTGGTGCGCGGGCTGGGTCAGGCCGCTCATCAACCCTTCGGTGATTGCCTTGCGGTCGAAGGCCATGTTGGCGGCCATGCGCACGCGCGGATCCTTGAACGGATTGAAGCCCGGCTTCTGTTCGTAGATGGCCACCGTCATGGTCTGCGGCGCCGGTGTCGTCTCCGCCATGTGGCCGGCCGCCTTGAAGGTGGCAATGTCTTCCGGCGTCATGTTGGTGACGAAGTCGAGCTGGTCTGACACCAGGCCCTGCGTGCGCGTGATCGCCTCGGGCATCCCGCGCATGACGAGGTTCTTGATCTTCGGCTTGCGCCAGGCCTGCTCATGGGCGGTGGCGATGAGGCCTTCCGACGTGAAGCTGACCACCTTCCACGGGCCCGAGGTGACGGGCTTGCCCGCATATTCCTGCATGCCCATCGACTGGACGGCGTCCATTTCCGTCATGAAAACGTCGGCAAGCGCGCCGGAATGCAGTAGCGGCTGAGGCGTCTTGGTCTTGATCTCGATCGTGTTGTTGCCGATCTCCTTCGCCGATTCCACCTGCATCAGCACGCGGCCCATCTGGGTCGCCTTACCGACTTCACCCTGCAGATAGGTGATGTTCTTGACGACGTTGGCGGCATTGTTCGGCTTGCCGTTCGAGAAGACGACGCCTTCGCGAATCTTGAAGTGCCAGGTCAGCGGGTCGATCACCTTCCAGGATTCGGCCAGCATCGGCATGATCTGGCCGTTGCCGTCGATGATGGTCAGCGTCTCGTAAAGAGCATGGCTGAAATAGATCGTCGGCACCCCGCGGGCGTTATACGGGTTTCCGAGGAACACGTTGCCGGCGTTCAGGCCGACTCGCAGGGTGTCGGCCTTGTTTTCCTGCGCCAGCGCAGGCAGGGCTGCAGTCAGCGCCAGGGCCGTTCCGGCGGCCAGCGCGCGGATGGTCGTCATCGTCATTCGTATTTCGTCCTCTCCTGTGGGCCGGATCCTCGTTGGGGCCGGCTGTTCTAAGGGTGTGGGCACCCCGTTGGCGCAGATCATGCCGATTCGGCGCAAATTCTCCAGCCCCAGATGCGGAAATACATTCGGTAAACGGGCTGGACCGGCTTTCATATTGTTATGGTATAACTCTGCGATAATCTAATGAAAGGCGGTCCCATTGACCCGGTCTTCCGTGATTGCGCCCTTCCGGACGGAGCGCCACGACCATGAGGCCTGCCTGCGCGATGCCCTGGCCCGGGCCGAAGACATTTGCCTTCACAAGGGGCTGCGCCTGACAGAACTGCGCCGCCGGGTGCTGGAACTGGTGTGGAGCGGGCATGAGCCCGTGCGCGCCTATGACCTGCTCGACCAGTTGCGTGGCGAGCGGCGCGGGGCGGCGCCACCCACGGTCTATCGCGCCCTCGACTTCCTGCAGGAGCATGGCTTCGTCCACAAGATCGAATCCCTGAACGCCTATGTCGGCTGCGCCGAACCCACCGACCGCCATGGCGGCCAGTTCCTGATCTGCGGCCGCTGCAAGGCGGTTGCCGAACTTGACGACCCCGCCATCTATGAAACGGTCCGGCGCCGCGCGGAAGCGTCCGGCTTCACGGTGCAGGGGCAGGTTATCGAGGTGATGGGCCTGTGCCCCCGTTGCGCCGTGACGCCCGATGCGCCCCTGGCGCACAATCATGAGCACTGACCAGCCGCTGGTTGCGCTGGAGGGGATCGGTCTGCGCTTCGGTGGCGAGCCGGTGCTGACCGATGTGGACCTGTCACTCGAACGCGGCCGTATCGTCACGCTGATCGGACCCAATGGTTCAGGCAAGACCACGCTGGTGCGCCTGACGCTTGGCCTGCTCCAGCCCGAGACGGGCAACGTGCGGCGCCAGCCATCCCTGCGCATCGGCTACGTCCCGCAGCGGGTCGACCTC
>CAXNFA010000231.1:0-4125 GCA_964201105.1 Alphaproteobacteria bacterium
CAAAGACCATGTCATCACCGACGCCGAGGAACGCGCTTTCTACTCGACAGACGTGTTCTACAAGCCCGAGCCGGCCGAACTGGTCGTCCAGCCCGGCACGCCGGAAGAAGTGGCGGCCGTGGTGCGCACCGCGACGCAGGCCGGGATGTATGTGGTGCCGCGCGGCGGCGGGATGTCCTACACCAAGGGCTACGCGCCGGAGCGCACCGATTCGGTGATCATCGACACGCGGCGGCTGAACCGGATCATCGAGATCAATGCCGACGACATGTATGTCACCGTCGAATGCGGCGTGACCTGGAAGCAGCTGTATGAGGCGCTGAAGGAAAAGGGCCTGCGGACGCCCTATTTCGGCCCCTTCTCCGGCATGTATGCCACGGTGGGCGGCGTGCTGAGCCAGAACAGCATTTTCTTCGGCTCGTCGATCCATGGCACCGCGGTTGAATCCGTCCTTGGCCTTGAGGTCGCGCTTGCCGATGGCCGGCTGGTGAAGACCGGCTCCTGGGCAACCCCGCACAATCCGTCGGCCTTCTTCCGCCACTACGGACCAGACCTGGGCGGCATCTTCCTGGGCGACACGGGCGCAATGGGCTTCAAGGTCCGCGCATCGCTCCGCCTGATCAAGACGCCGGAGATCTGCCTGTTTGGTTCCTTCGACTTCCCCGACGACGTGGCCATGACATCGGCCATGTCGCAGATCGGCCGCGAGGGACTGGCGTCGGAATGCTTCGGCTTCGACCCTTACCTGCTGTCGATGCGCATGAAGTTCGAAGGCCTGGCAAAGGACTTCAAGGCGCTGGGCAGCGTGGTGAAGTCGGGCAAGACGCTGCTTGGCGGCTTGAAGGACGCGGCGAAGATCGCCGTGGCCGGGCGCCGCTTTGCCGATGACGTCAACTGGGCCATGCATGTCACGGTCGAGGGCCGCGATCAGGCCACCGCCGACGGCGCGCTGAAGCGCGTGAAAGCGATTGCCGCGCAGTTTGGCGCGACGGAGATCGAACCGTCGATGCCGAAGCTCGTGCGCTCCATGCCCTTCGCGCCAGTCAACCGCCTGCTTGGTCCCGAGGGTGAGCGCTGGGTACCCATCCACGTCATCATGCCGCATTCGCGCGCCCAGCCGATGCTGCGCGCCATCGATGCCTTCTTCAACGAGCGCAAGCAGCTCGTGGAGGAGAACAAGATCGAGTGGGGCTATCTGATGTCGACCATCAGCACCAACGCGATCCTGTTCGAGCCGACCTTCTTCTGGCCGGATTCGCACTATTCGCTGCACACGCGGATGATCGAGAAGGGGCATTACGCCAAGCTGAAGCAGTTCCCGGAAAACCTGAAGGCGCGCAACGCCCTGCTCGAAATCCGCCAGGGCCTGGCCAAGCTGTTCATGGAACATGGCTGTGTGCATCTGCAGATCGGCAAGATGTATCCCTTCCTCGAAGGGCGCGAGCCGGAAACGCGCAAGCTGCTGCAGCAGGTGAAGGACCTCGTCGATCCGCAGCATATGGTGAATCCGGGTTCGCTCGGCCTGCGCTGATGCGCTCCGTCATCGCGCGCGCCTGGGGTGAGATCGAGAGTCTCACCCTGGGCGACCTGCCGGCGCCCGAACCGGGGCCCGGCCAGGTGCTGATCAACATGAAAGCCGCGTCGGTGAATTTCGCCGACATCGTCATGACGCGCGGCGAATACCAGACCAAGCCGCCCTTCCCCTTTGCACCAGGGCTTGAAGGCGCGGGCATCGTGGCGAGCGTCGGCGCGGGCGTCAGCCGGGTGAAGCCCGGCCAGCGCGTGATGGCAAAGCTCGACTGGGGCGGCTTTGCTGAACAGGCGCTGGCGGCCGAGATCGACACCCATGTCATTCCCGACGCCATGCCCTTCGACATCGCCGGCTCCTTCTATGTCGGCTATGTCTCCTCGCATGTCGCCCTGCGCTGGCAGGGCCGGCTGGAAGCCGGCGAAACGCTGCTGGTGCTGGGCGCATCGGGTGGCACGGGACTCACTGCCGTGGAAATCGGCAAGGCGATGGGCGCGCGCGTCATTGCCGGCGCAAGCAGCGACGACAAGCTTGCGGTGGCAAAGCAGCACGGCGCCGATGCGCTCGTGAACTACAGCGCGCCGGACTGGAAGACCAGGATCGAGGAAATCACCGGCGGCAAGGGCGCCGATGTGGTGTTTGATCCCATCGGCGGCGAATTGTTCGATCCGGCGTTGTCGTCGCTCGGCTGGGGCGGGCGTTATCTCGTCTTCGGCTTTGTCGGTGGCATTCCGCAAATTCCTGCCAACCGCCTGCTGGTGAAGCATCGCTCCGCCATGGGCTCCTCGCTGCGCTATTTCCGCGACCATGCGCGCGACAAGCTCGACACTTCAGTGCAAGAGCTGCTCGCCTGGCTCGCCGCCGGCAAGCTCAAGCCGCATATCTCGGCCCGCTTCCCGCTGGAGAAGGCGCCGGATGCCATGCGGGAGCTGCGCGAACGCCGCGCCGTGGGCCGCGTGGTCGTCACCATCCCCTAAGGCCATGGACCCCACCCTCGCCTTCTTCAGCATCCTGGGCGCCATCGCCATCGGCATGGCGAGCCCGGGGCCCAGCTTTCTCTTCGTTGCACGGCTGTCGGCGGAATCCGGCGCGCGGGCCGGCCTTGCCGCCGCGCTTGGGATGGGTTTCGGCGGTGGCCTTTTCGCCATCCTGGCCATCGCCGGCCTGACCGCGTTGCTGGAGCAGGCGCCCTGGCTCTACTTAGGCTTCAAGATTGTCGGCGGAGCCTATCTTGTCTATCTCGGCCATCGGCTGTGGCGCGGCGCGCGCGAGCCCCTGCCGATGACGGCACCCGCGACCACCGGCCGCGATGGCGCAATGCGCCCGCTGTTCTTCGCCTTGGCAACGCAAGTCAGCAATCCGAAGACTGCGGTGGTCTACGCCAGTGTCTTTGCCGCGCTGCTGCCAGCAGCGGTACCACTCGCCTTGGCGCTGGCCCTGCCGCCCGCCTTGTTCCTGATGGAATGGGGCTGGTACACGCTGCTGGCGCTGGGCTTTTCCCGTCCGCGTCTGCGCGCCGCCTATGGCCGCGCGAAGCGTGTGATTGACCGCGCCGCCGGTGGCGTGATGGCAATGCTGGGCCTGCGCTTGCTGACAGGCGCAGCCCTGCACGGAGCAGCCCGGTGACCGAGACACTTGACGCCGTTCTGGACCGCACCCGGGCCTTGCTCCCCGCCCTTGAAGACCGCGTGAGGGAAACCCAGGCGCAACGCCGGATTCCAGCGGCGACCATCCGCGACTTCCAGAAGGCCGGCGTCTTCAAGGTGAACCAGCCGAAGCGCCATGGCGGCTTCGAACTGGACTATGGCGCCCAGGTCTTCGTCGCAGCAGAGGTCGGGCGCGCCTGTGCATCATCGGCCTGGATCGCCACCGTGGTGGCAAGCCACCACTGGGTGTGCGGCCTGTTTCCGGCCGAAGCGCAGGACGACATCTGGTCGAAGAACAACGACGCCATCGTCTGCTCCGCCTATGCGCACACGGCGGCACGGGCAGTGCCCGCTCGCAATGGCTATCGTCTTTCCGGCCACTGGCATTTCGCCAGCGGCATCGATTCGGCCGACTGGGTGATCCTGCTGGCGCTGGTCGGCCAGGACAGCGGCCCGCCACGCCGCACCACGCTGCTCGTGCCCCGCGCCGATTTCGAGGTGCGTGACACATGGCGGTCGACGGGCCTGCGCGGCACCGGGACCAACGACGTGATCGTGCGCGATGCCTTTGTACCGGGTTGGCGCGAGCTTGATTTTCCGGCCGCCAACAGCGGTCAGGCACCGGGCACCATGGTGAACACCAGTCAGATCTACCGCCTGCCCATGATGGGGGTCGGACCGTTCACCGTGGTGGGGCCCGTTACCGGCGTGGCGGAAAGCGCCTTCGACCTGTATGTCCGGCAGACCGGCGGACGGCTGGGCATCCTGTCCGACAAGCAGCTGGGCGAGCATGCCAACCTGCAATTGCGCGTCGCCGAATCGGGCGCCGAGATCGAATGCGCCCGGCTCCTGCTCCAGAACGACCTTGCCGATGTCAACCGGCGCGCCCGCGCAGGCGATCCCATCCCGCAGGCAGTGCAGCTGCGCTACAAGCGCAACGTCGCCTATGCC
>CAXNFA010000232.1:0-4107 GCA_964201105.1 Alphaproteobacteria bacterium
ACGCCTTCGGGCCTCGCCACGCTTGCTGATGGAGCGGCGCAGGGTGACCCGGACGAGAGATCCCATTCCAGTGCCGTGCTGGCCTTTGTCTGCCCGGTCTGCATCGCTGGCCACTGCGCGGGCCTGGCCACTCTATCCGGGCTCGCCGAGATTTCCTGGCCAGACAGCATTCAACGCTCCGATGTCCTTCGGCCGGCTGATAACGCCCCTGCCGACTTCCGGCTGGCCGGTTCCCGCCAGCCGCGCGCCCCGCCGATTCTCCTTTCCTAGCCGCAGCACAGGCTGATGGCCGCCCGATTTGAGTCGGGCAGCCTGTCGGACCTGTTCCGTTGACCGGTGGCGCCCTTGTCTCGCTGAGACTTGTCGCCCCGTCCCGCAAGGAGGATGGCCATGAGGCATGGCTTCATGATTTTTGGTGTTGGCGCGCTGATTCTCATCGGCGCTGTCGGCATCCTTCTGGCGTCCGGGCAGAAGGAGATGGACCCGCCACCCGCCACGGCGTCGCGCATTGGCGGACCTTTTACGCTGACCGACAGCAGCGGCCAGACCGTGACCGAGCAAACCTATCGCGGCAAGTGGCTGCTGGTGTTCTTCGGCTTCACGTTCTGCCCCGATGTTTGTCCTACGGCCCTGTCCGAAGTGGCGGCGACCCTGCATGACCTTGGTCCGCTGGCGGACAGGGTGCAGCCCATTTTCGTTTCCATCGACCCCGAACGGGATTCGCCGGCGCGCATGGCTGAATACACGCAGGTCTTTGATCGCCGGATCGCCGGGTTGACCGGCACGGCCGAACAAGTCGCCGTCGCGGCCCGCGTCTACGGTGCCTTCTACCGCAAGTCAGGTGACGGCCCCGACTACACGATGGATCACAGCGCGATCATCTACGTAATGAATCCTGAGGGTCGCTTTGTGACCAGCTTCAACCACCAGAGCGGCGCGGAAAAAATGGTGAAAGCCCTGCGCCCGCTGCTCAGCAAGTCCTGATGAAGGAGATCGAAATGATGAACCTGTTACGGACGGCGCTTGCCGTTTCGCTGCTGTTGGCCAGCCCGGCGGTCTTGGCCCAGCACCAGTCCCATTCGCCAGCGCCGGCGGCCTCCGGAATCGCAGTCAAAACCCCCTGGGCAAGAGCCTCGGCGGGCATGGCGCCGACCGGTGCGGCCTATGTCACGCTGAGCAATGGGGGCACGGTGGGCGACCGTCTGGTTGCGGCGTCGTCACCGGCGGCCGGTCGCGTGGAACTGCACACCCACCTGCGCGATGGCGATGTGATGCGCATGCGGCGTGTCGACGCCATCGATATTCCTCCAGGCGAGACCGAGAGCTCAAGCCGGGTGGTCTCCACATCATGCTGATGGACCTGAAGGCACCGCTGAAACAGGGCGAGTCATTTCCGCTGACACTGCAATTTGAAAAGGCCGGTACACAGACGGTGTCCGTTTCGATCGAAGGTCCGGGCGCCGCCGGGCCGGGCGGGCAGGCAGGCCAAGGCGGCCATTCCATGGCCCCTGCGCAGCCCGCCAACGACCAGGAGGCGATCCGCGGCCTGATGATGGCCACCTTTGATCGTCCCGACAGCAGGCTCAGGGTGGAGCCGGTGGTGATCCGGGGCGATCGCGCGGTTGTGGGCTGGGTTCAGGGCGATCTGGGGGGCCGTGCGCTGCTCGACAAGGGCGACAAGGGCTGGCGCCTCATCCTGTGCAGCGGCGATGCACTGCGTGACGCGAAGTTTCTGCAAGACACGGGCATGTCGCGGCGCGACGCGGCGGCGCTTGCCGACGCAGTGCGAAAGGCGGAGGCGGCGATCCCCAAGGCAACGCTCGCCACGTTCGCCCGCTTTGATGGTGTCGTTCGAATGGACGAACACGGCAATCACCCGCCCAGCCACGGGCCTGCCCATGCGTCACCGGGCCACGCACCTGCCCACTGATATGAGAAGGTCTTGGATCATGACTTGCAGATTTCTGACGGCCGCCTCGCTCGCGCTGCTGTTCGCACTTCCGGCCGTGGCGGCGGATGTGCCGCCCCAGCGGGCGTTTGAACAGATGCGGGGCACCTGCTCGGACTTTCAGTGGAATCTGGCCCGGGAGTTTTCTCTCTGGACCAGCGCACCCTTGGCGATCACCGGGGCAACAAGGGCCGCCGATGCGCCGGTGGTGTTGCTGGAACGCCGCCATGATGTTGCGCTGGCGCCGACGGCGGGGGTCATCTTTGCCCAGCCGCCGCAGCAGCTTCGCGGCGAACCCGGCCGCTATTCGGGCATTGTCCGATTCTCCGTTCCGGCGGATGGACGCTACCGTGTCTCGGCCGGCAACAGCTTGTGGTATGACGTCGTGGCCGGTGATCGACTGGTCGAATCTGCCGCCTTCGAGATGCAGACGCGTTGCGACACGATCTTCAAGAGCGTCGTGTTCGATCTCAAGGCTGGGACGCCGCTGCTGCTGCAGTTCAACGGAAGCCCCACCGATTCGGTTGGGCTCTTGATCACCCCCTGGAACGAGTAGCTGCTATTTTGCTGCGTTCCACCGCTTGAAGGCGGCATCAAGGTCGGCGATCAGGTCGCCGATGTCCTCGAGGCCGGCGTGGAAGCGCACGGTGGGGCCGGGGTGATCCCAGGGCGTGACGCTGCGCACCTTCTCCGGGTGGGAGGGCAGGCACAGGCTTTCATAGCCGCCCCAGCTGGCGCCCATGCCGAACAGCACAAGGCCATCGACGAAGGCGGCAAGCTGCTTGCGCGTGCCCGCTTCGAACACCGTGCCGAACAACCCGCTGGCGCCCAGGAAGTCGCGTTTCCACAGCGCATGCCCGGGGTCGTCGGGCAGGGCGGGGTGCATCACCTTCTTCACCTCGGGCCGGTTCTTCAGCCAGGTGGCGAGCGCGATGCCGTTGATGTGGTGCTGGCGCAGGCGCACGCCCAGCGTGCGGATGCCGCGCTGGCCGAGATAGGCATCGTCAGGCGCGGTGTGGAAGCCGATCACCTGCGTGGCCAGTTGCACCGCCTCGGTGCAGGCTTCCGTTGTCGTCACGGTGCCCAGCATCGCGTCGGAATGGCCGACGATATATTTCGTCGCCGCCTGGATCGACACATCGACGCCATGCTCGAAGGGCTTGAAGAAGAGGGGCGAGGCCCAGGTGTTGTCCATCAGCACCTTGCAGCCATGACGGTGCGCCACGGCGGCGATGGCGGGAATATCCTGCACCTCGAAGGTGAGAGACCCAGGCGACTCGGTGAACACAACCTTCGTGTTGGGGCGGATCAGCGATTCGATGCCGGCGCCGATCAGCGGGTCGTAATAGGTCGTCTCGACGCCGAAGCGCTTGAGCAGCGTCTCGCACAGCCGCCGCGCCGGCGCATAGACCGAATCAGTGACCAGGAAATGCGCGCCCTGTTCGGCAAAGGCGAGCATGGCCGCCGAGATCGCCGCCATGCCGGACGGATAGCTGAAGCCGGTGAAGCCGCCTTCGATCTCGGTGACCGCCTCTTCAAACGCGAACTGGGTCGGCGTGCCGCGCCGGCCATAGATGGTGATCTTGCCCTTGGCCGTGGTTGCTTCCTCCATCGCGTCCAGCGTCGGGCGTAAAATGGTGGAGGCATGATAGACCGGCGGATTGACGGCGCCTTCGTAGCGTTCCGGATGCCGGCCGGCGCGGACGATCTTGGTGTCTTCCTTCATGGGGTGGTCTTTCAGCGCGCCGGACCGGTTTCGACGGGTGTGTCGGTGCGGCCACCCCATTCGGTCCAGGATCCGTCATAGACGGCATAGGACGGGGCGCCGGCGAGATGCAGGCCCAGCGCCAGCGCGCTCGCCGTGATGCCGGAACCGCAGGTGGTGACGACGGGCTTTGTCAGGTCGATGCCGGCGGCGGCGAATTTCGCCTTCAGTTGATCCGGCGGCAGCACGGTCTTGCTGGCGGGGTCGAGCAGGTCGCCATAGGGCAGGCAGGCGCTGCCGGGGATATGGCCGCCGCGCAGGCCCGCGCGCGGTTCTGGCTCGCTTGCCTCAAAGCGCGGGCGCGAGCGGGCGTCGAGCACCTGCTCGCGCCGCGTCGCCACATTGTCGATCACATCGCCGACACCGCGCACCAGGCCGGCGCGCTGCGCGGGCA
>CAXNFA010000233.1:0-4103 GCA_964201105.1 Alphaproteobacteria bacterium
GGCCCAGCCGACGATGATCCTGTTCTGCGACGTGGCCGAGCCGTCGACCGGCGAGCCCTATGCCCGTTGCCCGCGCTCGATCGCGAAGAAGGCCGAGGCCTACATCAAGTTCTCCGGCGTGGGCGACACTGCCTATTTCGGCCCGGAAGCCGAGTTCTTCGTTTTCGACGACGTGCGCTACAACGTGTCGCTGAACAGCGCGAGCTACCACCTCGACGACATCGAAGGCCCGTATAACAGCGGCCGCAAGTTCGAAGGCGGCAACACCGGTCACCGTCCGCCGATCAAGGGCGGCTACTTCCCGGTTCCGCCGGTTGACTCCGCCCAGGACCTGCGCGGCGAAATGCTGGCCGTCATGGGCGAGATGGGCCTCAAGGTCGAGAAGCACCACCACGAGGTGGCCTCCAGCCAGCACGAACTCGGCACCGTGTTCGACACGCTGGTGAAGACCGCCGACGGCATGCAGATCTACAAATATGCCGTCCACAACGTCGCGCACAGCTATGGCAAGTCGGCGACCTTCATGCCGAAGCCGATCTATGGCGACAACGGCTCGGGCATGCATGTCCACCAGTCGATCTGGAAGGCCGGCAAGCCGCTCTTCGCGGGCTCGGGCTATGCCGACCTGTCGGAACTGGCGCTGTTCTACATCGGCGGCATCATCAAGCATGCGAAGGCGCTCAACGCCTTCACCAACCCGCTGACCAACAGCTACAAGCGCCTGATCCCGGGCTTCGAAGCCCCGGTGCTGCTCGCCTACTCCTCGCGCAACCGGTCGGCCTCGTGCCGCATCCCCTTCGCGACGAGCCCCAAGGGCAAGCGCGTCGAGGTTCGCTTCCCCGATCCGGGCGCGAACCCCTACCTCGCCTACGCCGCCATGCTGATGGCCGGCCTCGACGGCATCGCCAAGAAGATCCATCCGGGCGACCCGATGGACAAGAACCTCTACGACCTGCCGCCGGAAGAGCTGAAGGAAGTGCCGCAGGTGTGCGGCAGCTTGCGTGAAGCGCTCGAAAACCTGGCGAAGGACCACACGTTCCTGACCGCGGGCGATGTGTTCACCAAGGACTTCATCGACAGCTACATCGACCTGAAGATGGAAGAGGTGCACCGCTTCGAGCACACCCCGCATCCGGTCGAATTCGCCATGTACTACAGCGTCTGAGTTAGAAGCCCTCTCTCAGACAGGGCCGCGGGGCAACCCGCGGCCCTTTTTTTGTTGGGGCCTTTCACCGTCATGTTCGGCGCAGGCCGAGCATCCACGCATTTCTATGATCGGGAAAACAAGACGTGGATGGGCGGTCTGCGCCGACCATGACATTCTCAGGGCTTGTGTGGCGGTTCAGAAGAGGACGCTGGCGAGGCGCAGCGCGTCCCTACTCCCGCACCCCCGCCAGATCGTGCCCCACGCAGATCGACACGCAGCCGCCATCGCTGACGGCGCCGGGGCCGAAGGACAGCACCGCGTCCTTCTCCCAGTGCAGGAAGTGGCCTTCCTTCAGGTTGATCGTCTCCGTCTTCCCGCCCGCCGTCATCGTCACGCTCAGGTCACCCGACAGCAGGTAGAGCCAGCGCAAGGCAGCGCCGGGAATCTTCGGCGCGCCGGTCACGCCGGCATCAGGCGGCAGGCTCACCAGCATGGCCGGCGCCTGGCGTTCGACCGCGCCGGAGAGGAACTTCATCTTCCAGCCCGGCTGCGCGGGGTGCGCCGTCCACGGCATTTCCATCGTGTGGTGGATGATCGGCTTCGACCAGTGGTTCACCTTCGGCCAGGGCTGGCCGAAGGGCACATGCGGCGTCTCATCGCGCGAGGCGGGGTCGAAGATGCTGGTGCCGCAGCCGTTGTTCCACACCAGCAGCGTGGTAGCATAGTCGGGGCGCGAATGCGGCCGACTGCCATGCAGCGTGCGCGGCGGGTTTTCGAGATAGGTGTGGCGACGCAGGAAGGTTTCGGTTGGCTCGGACTCCGTGTCGGCGTAGTGCCAGATGCGATAGTCGCCGCCGAGGATGTAATGCCGCTCGTTGACCGTGTCGTGATAGTGGCGGTGCTCGCCCTGGTCGAGCAGCTCGCGCAGCTTCGACGAGAAGCCGGCGGGGCCATAGTTGATCGCCACCGTCGCGCCCGTCGCATCATCCCTCCACAACAGCTGCTGCCGCGCGCCCTCGCCCCCGGCGCCGCCGACGGACGGCATGGTGTTGGTGTCGAGATGGCGATAGGCGCTGCTGATCATGGTGATGCTCCAGCTTGGTTCATGATGTTAGCCTTGGCCCTCCGCTGCGTCATGCGCGGACTTGATCGGCGCAGCCGCGCAGCCTGTTCCGCGCTAGCTGGACATGGACACGGGCAGCACGCCGCTCAGCAGGAGTTAGCGCGCGCGTCCCGACATACCAGGCGAATATGATCTGGCCAGCCACGCCTCGTGGTATTCGATGCTTTGGTCAATCATCCGCCCGGAGAGAGTACTCACTGCCTGCACCAGGTCGGGATCGCCGGAACGAAAATAGGCCTCCAGCTTTTCAGCCATCTCCTCCTTCAGCCGCAGCATGCCCTCCCGGATGTCGTAGAGACGCCACTCAGGCACTCTCCTGTCCCGCGGGAGACTGTTGATATAACGAAGCCCGCGAGCCATCAGACCCGCGCGCTCAAACGCGATGGCATCCCTAATTCTAGCCATCCCTTGCAGTCCAGCCCCCAGTTGCTCCGGACCGGCCTGCTTGAATTCGGATACGGTGTACGCCTGAAACATCATGCCGTGCGCGCGCTTCAGCAAGATGTCTGTCTGTATTGCGCGCTTCCTCAGATCCTCGTCATCCAGAAGTGCTTCAAGGCGTTCGAGGCGGCGGATCTCGACCTCGTTCACCCCAATCCAGCCCGCGCGCACGATGGTCGCAAATTCGCCCAGCGTGACGCGTTCCCCTGCCACCAGCCGATTCACAGCGTTGCGGACTGCCACGATCACGGCCTCAGACTGATCGAGAAGTTCCTCCGCCGCCAGCTGCTCTGCCGCGATCGCCTCCCGCGCCGCAGGATGGCTGACTGATGGCGGCACCATATCGCGTACTTTCATCCGGCAATTCTCCGCCGCAGCCTGCGCCAGTTCGAGGTCTCGCCGGCTGGCGGTCACGACGCTTGCTAGATGTCCGGCAGAACCAAAGCCGAGCACTGCAGCACCTGCGAAGGTCAGCCCGCTGCTCGCGCAAACGGACTGGCGCTGCAATTCTGTCGCGAAGCGGGCGGCGGCGAATTCCTCGCTCGCCGGAGCCTCCGACAATTTGGGAGGCGCCGTCGTGCAGGCAGCAAGAAGCAACAGCAGCGCGGCTAATGCCGCCGCCCAAAACTCTCGCCGCACAGCCATCCGATGTCCCTCCCTCGAACCAACTGGAAGCCTAAAGCACGGCCTGCCAGGGGAAAGCTTGATTTGGCGAATGAGTATACTTATGTGTTCCCGTTATGTTCAGTTCGCTCCTTCGCTTCTCCTCTTGCCGATCCTCAACGCGTTCCTGACCCGCCAATGGGCTGGCGCGGCCAAAATGCTCTGCGACTGACGCGGTAACAGAGTGTGAAGCTCTTGATTCCGGCCATGTCCTTGGCTTTGCTCCGGCAAAACTCAGGCCGGGGGCAACGGCTTCGGCTTTCCCTCGTCGTCGATGGCGACATAGATGAAGGTGCCCTCGGTCACGCGCACCTCTTCCTGGGTGCCGCGGCGGCCGGCGATGATGACGACATGGACGGTGATGGAGGTGCGGCCGGTCTTCACCACCGTCGCGTATCCGGTGACAAGGTCGCCGATATTGATCGGCTTGTGGAAGGCCATGCCTTCCACCGCCACCGTGGCGATGCGCGATCCGGCCCGTTCGGCCGCCACGACGCTGCCGGCCAGGTCCATCTGGGCCAGCACCCAGCCGCCGAAGATGTCGCCATTGGCGTTGGCGTCGGCGGGCATGGCGACGGTGCGCAGGGCCAGCATGCCGGGCGGCGTTTTCGTGGTGTCGGAGGGGGCCATGGAACCTACCAGATGTTGTATGGTGTGCGGTGCATCATAGCCTATAGTGCGCGCCGCGCAGCAGCGCGCTTCGGTGGTGGCGGTTTGGAGAGCGTGGAG
>CAXNFA010000234.1:0-4062 GCA_964201105.1 Alphaproteobacteria bacterium
CCTCACCCTGAGGAGGCGCGAAGCGCCGTCTCGAAGGGTGCGCCATCTGCGCCTGCGGCCCATGCTTCGAGACGCCGCATAAGCGGCGTTCCTCTGCAATAAGTGAGAGTGCGCCCCACTGGCGCACCAGGACTCACGCCGCGCTTGGCTGCCCTGCACCGGGATATCCATCCCCGGCACCGTACCGGTCGGCGGGCGGGAGGCTGTCAACAGCTTGCCGGATGCCCCGAGCAGCGGTGATGCCCGGCACAATCCGGGCCGTGGGCTCCCCTAATGTGATCGCTTCCCGCGGTCCCCAGAATGAAGTAAGCCCTTGATCTGAAACGCTGATCGACAAAGGACCAGACTTGAGCCCCGGCCCCGGTGGACGCCGGGAAAGCCGGGTTTTCCGGGGCTGAGGCCTAGGAATCCCCGGCTTTTCCGTATAGAAGTACGCCGCTTTTCCGGCCCCTTGGCCGGGCCGGGACACCCTTGGAGGCCGGCAGCAGGGTCCATTGGGCCCTTTCCCAAATGTAAGGAGCATTTCCATGAGCGAAACGACCAATCTGGTCGCGGAAGTGCGCGAACGTGGTGGTAAGGGGGCCGCCCGCGCGACACGCCGTGAAGACAAGATTCCCGCCGTCATCTATGGCGGCAAGGAAGAGCCACTGATGGTGGCACTCGACCGCAACGCGCTGACCCTCACGGTCAACAAGGGCAACTTCACCAGCAAGCTCTGCACCCTGGATATCAAGGGCAAGATGCATCAGGTGCTGCCGCGCGACGTGCAGATTCACCCGGTCACCGACGCGCCCGTCCACGTGGACTTCCTGCGCGTTACCGCCGGCACGCAGATCTCGGTCATGGTGCCCATGGTCTTCACCGACCATGAAGCCTCGCCCGGCATCAAGAAGGGCGGCGTGCTGAACGTCGTCCGTCACGAGGTGGAATTCCTCTGCCGCGCCGACTCGATCCCCGAGAAATTCGTCAAGAGCCTCGCCGGCCTCGAAATCGGCGACTCGATCCACATCAGCCATATCGAACTGCCCGACGGCGTGCAGCCGGCGATCCGCAACCGCGACTTCACCATCGCGACCATTGCGCCGCCGACCACGCAGGAAGAAGCAGCCCGTCCGACCGCTGCCGCCGAAGCGGCGCCTGCGGCTGGTGCGGCTGCGGCTGCCGGTGCGGCGAAGCCTGGTGCGGCGGCTGCGAAGCCGGCCGCTGCCAAGAAGGCCGAACCCGCGAAGAAGTAACGGCGTCAGGTCGGGGCGCGCGTCGTGCATCTGGTCGTGGGCCTCGGCAATCCGGGCTCCGACTACGCGCGCAACCGGCACAATGTTGGATTCATGGCGGCGGACGACATCGTCCGCCGTCATGCGTTCGGCCCCTGGCGCAAGCGCTTCCACGGCGAGATTTCCGAAGGCCAGCTGCTCGGCGGCAAGGTGATCGTGCTGAAGCCCGGCACCTTCATGAACCTGTCCGGCCAGGCAGTGATCGCCGCGCTCGGCTTCTACAAGGTGCCGCCGAAGCGGGTGATCGTCATCCATGACGAGCTGGCGCTGGCGGCCGGCAGGATTCACTGCAAGCTCGGCGGCGGCCATGCCGGCCACAACGGCCTGCGCAGCATCGACGCCCATATCGGCCAGGACTATCACCGCATCCGCATCGGCATCGGCCATCCCGGCAACCGCGATGATGTGTCGAACCATGTGCTGCATGACTTCGCCAAGGCCGACCGCGACTGGCTGGAGCCGACCCTCGACGCAATCTCCACCGCGCTGCCCGTGCTGATGGAAAAGGACTGCGCCGCCTTCCTGAACGAAATCAACCGGCTGCGGCCCCCGCCGCCAAAGCCAGCGAAAGAACCCAAAGCGGCCGCCGCGCGGCCCGAACCGGACAGCGAGTAATTCCATGGGATTCACCTGCGGCATCGTCGGCCTGCCCAATGTCGGCAAGTCCACGCTCTTCAACGCGCTGACCGCGACCGCCGCGGCGGAGGCGGCGAACTACCCCTTCTGCACGATCGAGCCGAATATCGGCCGCGTCGCCGTGCCCGATATTCGCCTCGACACGCTGGCACGCGTTGGCAAGTCGGCGAAGATCGTGCCCACATTCCTGGATTTCGCCGACATCGCCGGCCTGGTGCGCGGCGCCAGCAAGGGCGAGGGCCTGGGCAACCAGTTCCTGGGCCACATCCGCGAAGTGAACGCGATCATCCACGTTCTGCGCTGCTTCGAGGACGAGAATGTCACCCATGTCGAGAACCGCATCGACCCGATCGCGGATGCCGACACGGTGGAAACCGAGCTGATGCTGGCCGACCTGGAAAGCCTGGAAAAGCGCCTCGACGGCACGGCGAAGAAGGCCAAGCAGGGCGACAAGGAATCGAAGGAGCGCCTCGCGCTGATGGAGCCTGCCATTGCGGCGCTGCGCGCCGGCAAGGCGGCGCGCACCATCACGGTGAGCGACGAGGACCGCAAGACCTTCGACGGCTTGCAGCTGCTCACCTCGAAGCCCGTGCTCTATGTCTCCAATGTCGAGGAAGGCGAGGCCGCCACCGGCAATGCGCTGACCGAGAAGGTGGCGAAATGGGCAAAGGAACAGGGCGCGGCCAGCGTCGTGATCTCCGCCAAGATCGAGGCGGAGGTCGCGCAGATTCCCGATCCGGCCGACAAGCTGGAATTTCTCGAGGCGCTGGGGCTGACGGAAACCGGCCTGTCGCAGATCGTGCGCGCGGGCTATGGCCTCCTCGACCTCATCACCTATTTCACCGTCGGCCCCAAGGAAGCGCGCGCCTGGACCATCGCGCGCGGCTGGCTCGCGCCGCAGGCGGCGGGCGTCATCCACACGGATTTCGAGAAGGGCTTCATTCGCGCCGAGACCATCGCCTATGACGACTACGTCGCCGGCAATGGCGAGGCGGGCGCGCGGGAAAAGGGCAAGCTGCGGCTTGAGGGCAAGACCTATGAAGTGCAGGACGGCGATGTTTTGCTGTTCCGCTTCAACGTGTAGGCTTGGCGCTTACCGCAGGAGTTTCCATGGCCGGGCGCTATTTTGAAGACATCGAGGTCGGCAAGATCGAGGAGGTCGGGTCATACCTGATGACCCGCGAGGAGATCGTCGACTTCGCCAGCAAATACGACCCGCAGCCCTTCCACCTCGACGAGGAGAAGGCGAAGGATTCGATGTTCGGCGAGCTCGTCGCCAGCGGCTTCCACACCGCGTCGGCGATGATGCGCATGATGGTCGACAACCTGATGAAGGACGGCGGCGGCCTTGGCTCCCCCGGCATCGACGAATTGCGCTGGATCCAGCCGGTGAAGCCCGGCGACGTGCTGCACTTGCGCGCCCAGGTGCTGGAAAAGCGCGAATCGAAATCCAAGCCCGGCATCGGCATCATGAAGAATTATGTCGAGGTGCTGAACCAGAAGAACGAAGTCGTTCTGACGATGAAATCCACCGGCTTCGTGCGCAAGCGCAACGCCGGCTGAACCCGCAGTCTCACTTACAGGAAATCGGAGAACACATATGGGCGTCGACATCACCCTGAAGGCCGCCGACGGCAACAGCATTGGCGGCTATCACGCGAAACCCGAGGGCAAGGCGCGGGGCGCCGTCGTCGTCGTGCAGGAAATTTTCGGCGTCAACGCGCATATCAAGGAGGTCTGCGACCTTTACGCCAAGCTTGGCTATGAAGCGGTTGCGCCGGCCTTCTTCGACCGCGTCCAGAAGGGCGTCGACCTGGGTTACACCCCTGCCGACATCGAGATCGGCCGTGGATTGATGACCAAGATGGACTGGGACAAGGTCGTGCTGGATGTCAACGCGGCCATCGCCGTGCTGAAGCCCGCGGGCAAGACCGGCATCGTCGGCTATTGCTGGGGCGGCACGGTCGCCTGGGTTGCGGCCTGCCGGTCCGAAGGCCTGTCGGCCGCGTCCTGCTATTACGGCGGCGGCGTGCTGAACTTCGTGGCCGAGAAGCCGAAATGCCCGGTGATCATGCATTTCGGTGACAAGGACAAGGGCATCCCGGTCGAGAACGTGGAAAAGATCAAGGCCGCCCTGCCGGGCGTACCGGTC
>CAXNFA010000235.1:0-4035 GCA_964201105.1 Alphaproteobacteria bacterium
TCCTCAGCGTGAGGTTTTGATTGAGGCGTTTCCGTAGCCCCTCACCCTGAGGAGCCCGCGCAGCGGGCGTCTCGAAGGGCGAGGGGCGCGCACGAAGGACACAGGTCATGAAGGTCGACGGCGTTCCCTATCGCGGCGTGTGGCTGGAAGCGGACGGCAGCACCGTCGGCATTATCGACCAGACCCGGCTGCCCTTCGATTTCGTCACCCTGAAGCTGACGGAAATGGCGCAGGCGGCGCACGCCATCCGGTCGATGCAGGTACGCGGCGCGCCGCTGATCGGCGCGGTGGCCGCCTGGGGCATGGCGCTCGCCATGCGCGCGGATCATTCCGACGCGGGCCTCAAGAAGGCTTATGACATCCTGGTCGAAACCCGCCCCACCGCCGTCAACCTGCGCTGGGCGCTCGACGACATGCTGGGCGTGCTGAAGAACACGCCGGCCGACCGCCGTGTCGAGGCCGCGTATCGCCGCGCGAAGGAAATCGCCGACGAGGACGTCGCCATCAACCGCGCCATCGGCGAACACGCCGCCGGCCTGATCGGCGACGCCTGGGAGAAGAAGAACCAGAACCCCACGGCGGCGCAGCCGGAGCGCCTCAACATCCTCACCCATTGCAACGCCGGCTGGCTCGCCACGGTGGACTGGGGCACGGCGCTCGCCGGCATCTATGTGGCGCATGACGAAGGCCTGCCCGTGCATGTCTGGGTCGACGAAACCCGCCCGCGCAACCAGGGCGCCTCGCTGACGGCCTGGGAACTGGGCCGCCATGGCGTGCCCTTCACGCTGATTCCCGACAATGCCGGCGGCCACCTGATGCAGCATGGCCTGGTCGACTTGTGCATCGTTGGCACCGACCGCGTGACGGCGAATGGCGATGTCGCCAACAAGATCGGCACCTATCTCAAGGCCGTGGCGGCGAAGGACAACGACGTGCCCTTCTATGTCGCGCTGCCCTCGCCGACCATCGACTGGACGATGGCGAGCGGCAAGGACATCCCGATCGAACAGCGCGACCCGCGCGAGGTCACGCATATCACCGGCCGGGACGAAAAGGGCGCGCTGCACACGGTCGAAATCACCCCGCCCAACACGCCCGCCGCCAACTACGGCTTCGACGTGACGCCGGCGCGCCTTGTGACCGCGCTCGTCACCGAACGCGGCGTTGCCCCCGCGACCCCGGAAGGGCTGAAGAGCCTGTTCCCGGAGCGGAAGAAGAAGTAGCCGCGCGCTGACAAGCCCTCTCCCCTTGTGGGAGAGGGTGGCGAGCGCAGCGAGCGGGTGAGGGGTGCCGCGCGGCAAGCGCGGCGATCCGAGAGCTTTGTTGATGGGGCGCTGCGCGCCGCCCCCTCACCCCGGCCCTCTCCAGCAAGGGGAGAGGGGGAAACTCGACCTTTTCCCCACACATCCACACATCACGGAATGCCTGCGTTGCATCCGCCGCATTCGCGCCCGTGCTAATCTCCGGCATCGTTTCGGGGAGACATCGCATGTCGGTCATCACCTCCGTGGACCAGCTGGAAGCCCTTTACGGCATTCCCGGCGAGACCTCGACTGCGAAGGAGATCGACCACATCTCGCCGCACTACCGGCGCTATATCGAAGCCTCGCCCTTCGTCGCGCTGGCGACCGGTGGGCCGGAAGGGCTCGACTGTTCCCCGCGCGGCGATGCCCGCGGCTTCGTCCGCATCCATGACGACAAGACCGTAATGATGCCCGACCGGCGCGGCAACAACCGCGTCGACAGCTTGCGCAACATCGTGCGCGACCCGCGCGTCGGGCTCCTGTTCCTCATCCCCGGCTCCGGCAACACGCTGCGCCTCAACGGCCGCGCCCACCTCTCGACGGATCCGGCGCTGCTCGACAGTTTCGTGATGGAGGGCAAGCCGCCACGCTCCGTCATCGTCATCGCGGTGGAGCGCGTCTATTTCCAGTGCGCCCGCGCCATCCTGCGCGCCGAATTGTGGAACCCGGAAACGCACGTGGCCGCCGATGCCCTGCCCAGCGCCGGCGACATCCTCGCCGCGCTCAGCAACAACCGTGTCGGCGGCCCCGCCTATGACGCCGAATGGCCCGGCCGGGCGAAGGCGAGCATGTGGTGAGCCGGCGCGGCATGGCGGTGGCCCATGCTAGACTGGCGCCTGCATTTTCTGCGGGAGCCGGGCATGTCGATCGTCACCACCCTTGCCGAACTCGATGATCTCTATGGCGCGGCCGTGCCGGCGTCGATCACAAAGGAGATCGACTATATCTCGGCGGAATATGCCCGCTACATCGAAGCCTCGCCCTTCGTGACGCTTGCGACGGTGGGGCCGGAAGGGCTCGATTGTTCGCCGCGCGGCGACACCAATGGTTTCGTCCGCATCCAGGATGAGAAGACGGTGATGATGCCCGACCGACCGGGCAACAACCGCATCGATTCCTTGCGCAACATCGTGCGCGACCCCCGCGTGGCGCTGCTGTTCCTCATTCCCGGCTCGGGCAACACGATGCGCATCAATGGCCGGGCGCGGATCGACACCGACCCGGCCCTGCGCGACTCCTTCGCCGTCGACGGCAAGGCGCCGCGCAGCGTAATTGTCGTAGCGGTGGAACGTGTCTATGTGCAATGCGCTCGCGCCGTCATCCGCGCCGACCTGTGGAACGCCGCCCGCCATGTCGACCCCGACAGCCTGCCCAGCATCGCGCAGATGCTGGGCGCGATTGCCGCGCGCCAGACCGCGTGACGGCTCAGACGCCAAAACCCTCTCCCCGCGTGGGAGAGGGTGCGAGCGCAGCGAGCGGGTGAGGGGTGCCGCGCGGTGAGCGCGGCCTTTCCAAGAAGCTTTGTTGATGGGCGCTGCGCGCCGCCCCCTCACCCTGACCCTCTCCCGCAAGGGGAGAGGGGACGATGTTGCAATCGCCGTGCGTCAGAACACCCTTCGCCCGTCCGGCACCTCGATGTCGAAGGTCGCGCACAGCCCGCACAGCATGCCGTAGTAGCCGACCAGCGCGGTGAGTTCGACCGCGCCGCGGTCGCCCAGTTTCTCGCGCATCTCCGCCTGCAGCGCGTCGGGCACATGGCGTGCGTCCAGCATCGCGCGGGCGACGTGCCAGGCGAGCTGGTCCTTCGCATCGCTCAGCTTCGGTTCGCGCCCCGCCTTCAGGTCGGCGATCACCGCCGCCGGCACGCCGGCCTTCTCGGCATAGGCATCGTGGTTGGCGAAGGCATAGTCCGCCTTCCAGGCCGCGGCGACGGTGAGGATGGCGATCTCCATTGCCGTGGTCGGCACCACGCTCTCGCGGCGCAGGGCAAGGCCGAATTCCGACGACACGGGCGACAGAACCGGGCTGTGCAGCAGGATGGACGACGGGCCTTCCAGCCGCGTCGCCTTCTCGCCGACCGAGGCATAGACCGATTGCCGCGCGGCCTGGCTGTGGCCGCCCCGGCGTAACGCGGCGAGGCGCTCATGCGCGGCCGTCTGTTCCGGTGTGAAGGCGGCGGGATCGGGCGGGGGCAGGCGGCGGGTCATGGCGGTCCTCTAGAGCAATTTCAACTGAGGTCGAACCAAAGTTCGACCTCAGTTGACGTGATTGCTCTAGCTTCATCAAGAATCTAGAGCACGTATCCCCGTTCAGATGGAATCGCGCGCGATTCCATCTGAACGGGCCGTGCTCTAACGCTTGAAGCTGTCATTCATGTGACCATATTCTCAAGCGTCAAGCGCTTTTCTACAGCGGTCCCGCGGCGTTTTCCCGCCCGGCGTCCTCCTGTATGGTGCGCCGCATCGGCGCGGCGGTTTCGTGCCGGTGGATAACCCTTAAGTCTTTGATTCCGGCCCTGTCCTTGGCTTTGCTTCGGCAGGAGGATGCTGTGGCCGGCGTCGTGGAGTGACGAGCATGCAGTCGCAGTGGAAAGACGCCGACGCCAAGGCGGCCGTGGATCAATACGCCGCCAAGGGCATCAACGAAGACCTGGCGCTGCGCACCTACACCACGCGCCTTCTGGGCCGCGACCCGCGCCTGGTGCTGCACGGCGGCGGCAACACCTCGGTCA
>CAXNFA010000236.1:0-4031 GCA_964201105.1 Alphaproteobacteria bacterium
CCTCGGTTTCGACCTGGGCGACAACGCCGTCGAAGACGTGTTCCGCCGCTTCAAGGATCTCGCCGACAAGAAGAAGGATGTCTTCGACGACGACATCATCGCGCTGGTCGACGACACGGCGATGCGCGTCAACGACATCGTCAAGTTCGTCAGCTTGCGCGTCGTCGCCGGTTCCTTCGGTCCGCAGACGGCGGACCTGGAGCTCGACATAGACGGCACCGTCCGGAAGGTCGAAGGCGTCAAGGGCGATGGCCCGGTCGATGCCACATTCAACGCCATAAAGGCCCTGTTCCCGCATGAAGCGAAGCTGAACCTGTACCAGGTCCACGCCGTCACGCAGGGCACCGATGCGCAGGCCGAGGTGACGGTGCGGATCGAGGAAAATGGCCGGACAGTCAACGGGCAGGGCGCCGACACCGACACGCTGGTGGCCAGCGCGCGCGCCTATGTGAACGCCATCAACAAACTTCTGGTCAAGCGCGAGAAGGCGGCCCCGGCCGCACTTTCCGCATAAATGGAACACGGCGGGGTCCGGCAGAAGCCGGGCCCCGCTGCGCATAAAAGGCAGGAGGCCTATGTTTTCTAACCTGTTCGGAATGATGTCGGCCGATATGGCCATCGATCTCGGCACGGCCAACACGCTGGTTTACGTGAAAGGCCGCGGCATCGTCCTGAACGAGCCTTCTGTCGTGGCGATCGTCAACAACAAGGGCAAGAAGCAGGTTCTTGCCGTGGGCGACGAGGCCAAGCTGATGCTGGGCCGCACGCCCGGAAACATCGAAGCCATTCGCCCGTTGCGCGACGGCGTGATCGCCGACTTCGACATTGCGGAAGAGATGATCAAGCATTTCATCTCCAAGGTGCACAACCGGCGCAGCTTCGCGAGTCCGCAGGTCATCATCGCTGTGCCCTCGGGCTCGACCGCGGTGGAGCGGCGCGCGATCCAGGAATCGGCCGAGAGCGCCGGTGCCCGCCGCGTCTATCTGATCGAGGAACCGATGGCCGCCGCGATCGGCGCCGGCCTGCCGGTGACCGAACCAACCGGCTCGATGGTCGTCGACATTGGCGGCGGCACCACGGAAGTGGCGGTCCTGTCGCTCGGCGGCATTGTCTATTCGCGCTCGGTCCGTGTCGGCGGCGACAAGATGGACGAAGCCATCATCGGCTATATCCGCCGCAACCATAACCTGCTGGTCGGCGAATCCTCGGCCGAGCGCATCAAGCAGCAGATCGGCACCGCTTGCCCGCCGGATGACGGCAACGGCAAGACGATGCAGATCAAGGGCCGCGACCTGATGAACGGCGTGCCCAAGGAAATCATCATCAACCAGCGCCAGATCGCCGAGGCGCTGGCCGAACCGGTCGGCGCCATCATCGAGGCGGTCAAGGTCGCGCTCGAGCACACGGCGCCGGAACTGGCGGCCGACATCGTCGACAAGGGCATCGTGCTGACGGGTGGCGGGGCGCTGCTCGGCAACCTCGACCGCGTGCTGCGCAACGCCACAGGCCTGCCGGTGTCCATCGCCGACGAGCCGTTGCAATGCGTGGCGCTTGGCACCGGCCGGGCGCTCGAGGAATTAAAGACGCTGAAAGGCGTCCTCTATCAGGCTTACTAGATTCGCAAACAAGGGGCCGCCTGAGCGGCCCGGGCTGACGGGAGACGGAATGTGAGGGCGCCGCGAAGCAGCGTTCTGGGGATTGCACTCCCCCTGCGCAGCCTTCTGCAACGCTTTGCGCTTGTGTTGCTGATCGGCGCCTCCTTCGCCCTCATGGTGCTCGGACGCGTCGACACGGCAACCGTTGAACGTGCTCGCAGCGGCGTGATGGACGTGGTGGGGCCTGTACTCGATGTGCTGTCACGCCCCGTCGCGGCCGCCAATCGCGTGGTGGCCGAGGTGCGCGACGTAATGTTGCTGCGCTCGGAACTCGAACGCCTCCGCGACGAGAATGTGCGCCTGCTGCAATGGCAGACCGTGGCGCGACGCATGGAAGCCGAGAATGTGGCGCTGCGCCAGCTGCTCTCGGTGGTTCCCGAGACGCTTCCGTCCTTCGTCGCCGCTCGCGTCATCGCCGATTCGGGCGCGCCCTTCGTCCGCACCGTGCTGGTCAATGCAGGTCACCGAGACGGCGTGCGCAAGGGCCAGGTGGTGATGAATGACGACGGCGTTGTCGGTCGCGTGATCGAGGTGGGCGAGCGTTCGACCCGCATCCTGCTGATCACTGACCTCAACTCGCGCATCCCCGTCTTCGACGAGGATTCCGGCCTGCGTGGCATTCTCGCGGGCGACAATGGCGAGACACCCGCGCTGTCCTTCCTGCCCAACCAGGCGCAGGTGCTGCCCGGCAACCGCATTGTCACCTCGGGTCATGGCGGCCTGTTCCCGCAGGGCCTGCCGATCGGCGTCGCCACCGCGCGCGACGGCCAAATCCGCGTGCGGCCCTATGTCGATCTGCACCGCCTCGAATACGTCCGCATCATCCGCTACGAGCTGCCGCTGCTGAGCCCGGCGGGCGAAGAACGCCCGGTGGCTGCCGACACGCCATGAACGCGAGTTTTGCGGAACGCTCCATTGTCGTTGTCCGCAACCTGATTCCAGGCTTTGCGACGCTGGTCCTGCTGTTCCTCAGCGTGGTGCCGCTCAGCACGCCCAACTCGGCGCTGGTGCTGCCACCCTTCGCACTGATGGGCATCTATTTCTGGAGCGTCTATCGCCCCGACCTTTTGCCGGTCGCCGCCGTGTTCGGAATCGGCCTGATGCAGGACATGCTGAGCGGCGGTCCGCCCGGCCTGTTCGCCGCCGCCTATCTCGGCGTGCATGCCGTGATGTCGTGGCAGCGCCGCTTCTTCGTCGGCAAGTCCTTTCCGGTAGAATGGCTCGGTTTCGCGCTGGTCGTACCGCCGCTCTATTTCGCCGTTTGGCTGGTCGGCTCGATCTATTACCTGCGCCTGCTGCCGGCGGGCGAGATCGTCGTGCAGGGCCTTCTTGCGCTCGCCTTCTATCCCGCCATCACCTGGGCGCTCGGCCGCCTGCGCGCCGCCGCGCGGATATGACCGGATGAAGCGCGACGCCGCCCACCAGCGCCTGTTCACCCGCCGCGCCCTGTTCGTCGGCGTCAGCCAGGTGGTGCTTGTCTCGGCGCTGGTCGGGCGCATGTACGACCTGCAGGTGGTGCAGTCGGACCAGTTCAAGGTGCTGGCCGACGAGAACCGCATCAACCTGCGCCTGCTGCCGCCGCCGCGCGGCCGCATTCTCGACCGCAATGGTGTGGAGGTTGCGACCAACCAGCAGAATTACCGCGTCGTGCTGATCGCCGAGCAGACGAAGAGCGTGGAGCGCACAATCGATTCGCTCGCCCGCGTCATTCCGATCGCGCCCTATGAGCGCAGCAAGATCATGCGTGATGTTTCGCGCAACCGCAGCTTCGTGCCGGTCACGGTGGCGGAGAACCTGAGCTGGGACCAGTTCGCCGCGATCAACGTCAATAGCCCCGACTTGCCTGGCCTGCAGCCGGAGATCGGCGAGACGCGTCACTATCCGATGGGCGATGCCATGGCGCATGTCGTCGGCTATGTCGCCGCCGTGGCCGAGGCCGACCTTGGCGACGATCCGATGCTGCAGCTGCCGGGTTTCCGCATCGGCAAGAGTGGTGTCGAGCGCATCCATGACAAGGAGCTACGCGGCAAGGCCGGCGTCAGCCGCGTCGAGGTCAACGCCTTCGGCCGCGTTATCCGCGAATTGACGCGCCGCGATGGCCAGCCGGGCGAGGATGTTACCATCACGCTCGATGCGGAATTGCAACGCTATGCCGTCAACCGCCTGGCCGGCGAAAGCGGCGCGGTCGTGGTGCTGGACGTGCGCAATGGCGATGTGCTGACGCTGGCCTCGACGCCGGGATTCGACCCGCTGCCGTTCAATGTCGGCCTCAACCAGCGGCAGTGGCAGGAATTGACGCGCGACCCGCGCAACCCGCTGGTCAACAAGGCCTTGTCCGGGCAGTTTCCGCCCGGCTCCACCTTCAAGATGATGGTC
>CAXNFA010000237.1:0-4021 GCA_964201105.1 Alphaproteobacteria bacterium
ATCGCCGGCAGATACATGTCGATGGCAAAGGGGCCAACCGCGGCCAGCAGTCCAAGGACGATTGCGGTGCGGGCGTAGGAACTCATGACGGAATCATTTCAGGAAAGGCCGGTGCGTGCGATCCGGCTGACTGTTTGGGCCGCGCAACATACGCCTGTCGTCTGGTGCTGTCACCGCCGCGCGCCATGAATTTTATGCGTCATTTCCGCAAAGAAAGAGCGGGCATACACGATGCAATCGAACGCGGGCGGGGTGTGTTACGATGGGAAAGTTTCACATTTCCTGCACGCGATCTTTGACCCGCCATGAAGCTGCTTCTTCCGGCCGTTGCGCTTTCCATGCTGACATTCGCCATTGCGGCCGATGGACTGGCGCAAGGCACAACCTCTACCGCCAACCTGGCCAACCGGACCGAAGCGGAAATGTGCATCCGCGCGAACGTCGTGCCTTTCCCGCAGGGAAGTCGGCCGCGACAATCGCTGACAAATTCTTGCGACTACCCCATCTCGCTCGCCTGGTGCCACAGTCCTGTCGCCGGGGGCGATGCCGAATGTGGCAAGCGGGGTCGCTTCTACCAGCAGATCATCAACCTGGCCCCGCAAGCATATCGTGACAGCATCTACGCGATGCCTCCCAACAGCGTGATCTACTTTGGTGTGTGTCCCGGCGAGAACGCCCTGAGGCAGACCACTAACGGCGCCTATACCTGCAAGTGAGAAAAATTACGGGCACTCACTTCGACACCGTGGCGAGATAGGCGTCGAGCTTTTCCATCGTGCCGCTGTAGCCGCCTTCCATGTTGCGGTGATTCTCCACGAACACCGCCTTCTGCGCGTCGCTGCAGTTGATGGCGGTGACATGGTTGAACAGCGTGGTGCCGCCGTCTTCCTCGACCAGCGTCATCGTGTTGAGCATCTCGTCCGGCCAGCCGGGGAAGGGAACCGGGGCCGGGTTGCCCTTCGGGTCGGCGAAGCCGCTGACCAGCACCAGGCGCTCCGGCGCGACGATCTCGCGATAGCGGAACAGGCCCCACATCTCGTGTCCGGGCGCGACCATGTTGTAGTGGAAATGCCCGCCGGGCTTCAGCTGCACATCGACATGGGTGATCTCCATGCCCTTGGGGCCCCACCAGTGTTTCAGATGCTCCGGCTTCGTCCACACCTCCCACAGCAGAACGCGCGGCACCTTGAAGCGGCGGCGGAACAGGAAGGATCCATCGCCGTGCGTGATGAACAACATGTCTTTTGTGCTTTTGCCCATGGCGGGTCTCCTTATTTCCGGGTGGCGAGCAGGTCGTCGAGCACGCCGAAGGCGCTCATCCAGCCGCCGCGATGGCCGTCGCGCGACGGCGCGCTGCCGAAGCCGACCTGGTGGAAATGCATGTAGGTCTTCTGCCCGCGTGCCTCGAAGGTGACGGTGCAGACCGTCTCGGGATCCAGGCTGCCGTCTTCGTTGATCCACTGGTGTGTCATCACGATGCGCGAGGGTGGCGTCAGTTCGCGATATTCGCCACGCAGGCGATAGTGCCGGCCGTCGGGCGCCCGCATCGTCACGCGATACTGGCCGCCAACGCGCACGTCGGAATGGGCTTCGGGGATCGACAGGTCGCGCGGGGCCGACCAGCGCGCGAGCATCTCTGGGTCGGTCCACGCCTTCCAGACAAGGTCGCGCGGCGCATCGAAGATCCGTTCGATGACAAGGTCCAGGACATCGGCGCGCGGCGCCTCAGTTCTTGCGGCTTTTCCGGCCATGGCTCTTCTCCTTCGCAGTGGTTTTTGGCGTCACAACCTTTGGGGTGGGTCTGGTCTTGCCCTGCAATTCGCGCAGGTAGTCGTCCAGACGGTCGAAGCGGTCTTCCCACATCTTCCGGTAGCGCTCCAGCCAGTCCGATGCGGCGGCGAGCGGCTCGGGTTCCAGCTTGCAGGGGCGGTACTGCGCCTCCCGCCCGCGGGAAATCAGCCCGGCGCGCTCCAGCACCTTCAGGTGCTTCGACACCGCCGGCAGGCTCATCGCGAAGGGCGCGGCCAGTTCGTTGACTGACGCCTCGCCCAGCGCAAGCCGCGCCAGGATTGCGCGCCGCGTGGGATCGGCGAGCGCCATGAAGGTGTTGTCGAGCTGGACAGGCGTCATCTTTACTGAACCCATCAGTTAATTAACTGAAAGGATAAATAATGCGCGGCGCATCGGGAGTCAAGCCGGCCTCGCACAGATTCATAGAAGAACGCGGAAAAGCGGGGCGTCAGTGCCCCATCACGGCAAGCACCATGATGCCCAGCGTAATCAGCGCCGAGGCTGCGATGCGCCGCGCGCCGAAAGGTTCGCGCAGCAGCACCGTGCCGATGATGGCGCCGAACAACGCGCTGCTCTCGCGCAGCGCCGTCACCGGCGCCATCGGCAACGCCTGCATGGCGAAAAGATAGGCGCCATAGCCGCCGACCGAAATGACGCCGGCGCCCAGCCCGGTCAGCCCTTGCGTGCGGATGAAGGGGACCACCAGACCCCGTCGCCGCCACACCGCCCAGGCGATGAAGATCGGGCAGGAGATCAGCTCCTGCCAGGCGAGGTAGGACAGCACCGAGCCCGACACGCGCACGCCGAGCCCGCCCAGGAAAGTATAGGCGCCGATAGAAATCGCGGTCAGTACCGCGACCCCCACCGCGATCCATTGGCCATGCTTGCCGAGCACCAGCGCGAAGATGCCGCCGGAGATGAGTGCGACGGCAGCGACTTGCGCGGCGGTGAGCGATTCGCCGATCGCCAACCAGGCGAGGATGGCGAGCAGCACCGGCGCCAGCCCGCGCGCAATGGGATAGACGAGCGACAGGTCGCCCAGCCTGTGCGATTCGAGCAGCAGCCCCCAGTAGAGGAAATGCACCGCGATCGAGCCGGCGAGGATCGGCCAGGCCTCGCGCGGCACCGGCGGCAGCAGGATCGCCGCGACGATGCCGAAGGCAAGCCCGACGCAACGGATCGCTGCCATCGTCAGCAGACGGTCCGCCGAACTCTTCACCAGCGCATTCCACCCCGCATGACCCAGCGCGGCGAGTAGCACCATGCCGTAGAGAAGGGTGGGGCTCATGCCGATGCCATGATGAAATGCCCTCTCCCCTTGTGGGGGAGGGACGATTCGGCAAGCGGAACGACGAAGCGGTGCCGCCGCTGCATCTAGCCCCGGCCTACCAGCGGCATGGAGGTCGCCATCACGGTCATGAATTGCACATTCGCACCTGGCGGCAGGCTCGCCATGTAGACGATGGCGCGCACCACGTCGGCCATCTCCATGCTCGGCTCCTTCGCCATCGTGCCATTGGCCTGCGCCAGCGGCTGGCCGAAATTGGCGAGGTCGGTCGTCACGTTGCCGATGTCGATCTGGCCGCAGGCGATGTTGAAGGGCCGGCCGTCGAGCGACAGCGACTTGGTCAGGCCGGTCATCGCATGCTTGGTCGCGGTGTAGGGCGCCGAGTTCGGCCGCGGCGCGCTGGCCGAGACCGAGCCGTTGTTGATGATGCGGCCGCCCATCGGCCGCTGCCGCTTCATGTGGCGGAAAGCCTCGCGCGCACACAGGAAGGGCCCCGTCAGGTTGGTGGCTACCGCGTTAAGCCAGTCGGCCACCGGCAGTTCGTCGATCGGCAGGCTGCGGGTGAACAGGCCGGCATTGTTGAACAGCAGGTCGATGCGGCCATAGGTGTCGGCGGTGCGGTCGAACAGCCGCGTCACCTGGGCCGGCTCGCGCACGTCGGTCGGCTGCACCATCACATGGGCATCGCCGGTACCGCACAGGCGGGCGGTTTCCTGCAAGCGGTCTTCGCGCCGCCCGGCCAGCACCACGGTGAACCCTTCGGCCAGCAGGCCGAGCGCCGCCGCACGGCCGATGCCGCTGCCTGCGCCGGTGATGACGGCGACCTTCCCCTTGACCATGCCCTGCTCCTGGAATCGCTGCGCCTTCATAGCACGGGGCCTGCCGGCGGCGGGGAACCACCCCCCGGGCGGCTTGTTTTACGGCGCGCCGATAACCATGTAT
>CAXNFA010000238.1:0-4011 GCA_964201105.1 Alphaproteobacteria bacterium
CACCGCGTCATCGCCTGGACGGCGATGTTCGGTCACATGACCGACATCGGCGGCAAGGTGCCGGGCTCGCTGCCCGTCGATGCGAATTCGATCTACGAAGAAGGCATCCAGATCCCGCCGACGAAGATCTACAAGAAGGGCAAGCTCAACAGCGAAATTCTTGAGCTGATCCTGCACAACTGCCGTCTGCCGGAATGGAACCGCGCCGACTTCAACGCCATCATCGCGGCGCTCCGCCTCGCTGAGAAGCGTTGCATCGAAATCGCCGACCGTTTCGGCGACGACGTGTTCGTCGAGGCCATGAGCCAGATGCTCGCGCGCAACAAGATTGCGATGAGCGCGATCATCAAGATGTTCATTCCCGAGAAGAAGAAGGCCTACTTCGAGGACTACATCTGCGACGACGGCGTGGGGATGGGTCCCTACAAGATCGCCTGCAGCATGTGGCGCGAAGGCGATGTCGCCATCTTCGACTTCGCCGGAACGGACCCACAGTCTGTGTCGTCGATCAACTTTTTCCTCAATGAGGAAATGTTCAAGATGTTCCTTGGTGCCTTCACCATCAACATCTTCGACCCGCAGATTCTGTTCAACGACGGCTTCTATGATCTCGTCGATGTCCGCATCCCTGCCGGTTGCCTGCTGAAGCCGATGAAGCCCGCGGCGCTGTCGTCCCGTACGCACGCGCTCGGTCGCATCTTCGACATCATGGGCGGCCTGCTCGGCCAGGGCGCACCCGACGCGCTCAACGCGGCCGGCTTCTCGGACAGCCCGCATTTCATGTATTCGGGCTACGACAAGAACGGCGAGTGGTATCAGCTTTACCAGATCGGCTTCGGCGGCATTCCGGGCCGTCCGGTCGGCGACGGCCCCGACGGGCATTCGCTGTGGCCGGCGTTCACCAACGTGCCGAACGAGTTCCTGGAAAGCTATTTCCCGCTCCGCATCGACACGTATGAAAGCATCCCCGACTCGGGCGGCGCTGGCCTGCATCGTGGCGGCAACGGCATCTCGATGGGCTACCGCTTCCTGGAGCCCGGTGAGATTTCGGTGCATGACGATCGCTGGCTGACCTACCCCTGGGGCGTGAACGGTGGCACCACCGGCGGTCGCAGCACCAAGAAGCTCGTCCGCGCCAATGGCAAGGAAGAGCTGCTGCCGGCCAAGATCGACCATGTGAAGGTCGAGGCCGGTGACATCCTGTACTTCAACACCTGGGGCGGCGGTGGCTGGGGCGACCCGTTCAAGCGTCCGGCCGAAAAGGTCGCGAAGGATGTGGAGCGTGGCCTGGTCACGAAGGAAGGCGCCAAGCGTTACGGCGTCGTCCTCGGTGCCGACGGCATGGTCAACAAGACCGAAACCGAGAAGCTCCGTGCGAAGCTGACCAGCGAGCGCAAGGAAGTGAAGCTGTTCGACTTCGGCGGCACGATTGAAGAACTCAAGGCCCGTTGCAAGGCCGAGACGAGCTTCGATCCGCCGAAGACGCCCGTGTTCCAGAAGTGGCACCGGGTGGCTGCTCAGCGCCTCGCCGCCGAAAAGCGCGCGGCCGAGTAACGACAAGACTTGGGCGGCCGGGTATTCCCGGCCGCCGGATCTTTCGATGTGGCGCCGCGGTCAAACGTGGCGCCACATTCGTTTCTGACATCTCCCAGCACCTTCACCCCACCGGGACCGCTATGGCTTCGTCGAAAAACCAGCGTCTTGCAGCGCGCATTCGCGCACGCCAGTTCTTCGTCGCACCGGGGGTGTTCGACATGATCAGCGCGCGCATCTGCGACACGATGGGCTTCACCGCGCTCTACATGACAGGCTATGGCACCGTTGCCTCGCATCTCGGCGTCGCCGACGCAGGCCTCGCCTCCTTCCGCGACATGGTGGACCGCGCCGCGCGCATTGCCGGCGGCACCGAAACACCGCTGATCGCCGATGCCGATACCGGCTATGGCGGCCCGCTCAACGTGCGCCAGACGGTGCGCGGCTATGAAGCCGCCGGCGTCTCGGCCATGCATATCGAGGACCAGGTCGATCCCAAGAAGTGCGGGCATACGCCCGGCACGCGGGTGATCCCGGTCGCCGACATGCAGACCAAGATCAAGGTCGCGCTCGACGCGCGCAATGACGACAACTTCCTCATCATCGCACGCACCGATTCGCGGGCCGGCGAGGGGCTCGACGAGGCCTGCCGCCGGGGCGAGGCCTATATCAAGGCCGGCTGCGACGTGTTGTTCGTCGAGGCCCTGCGCACGGTTGAGGAGATGGAAATCGTGGCCCGCCGCTTCGACCATCCGCTGATGGCCAATATCTCCAACGGCGGCGTCACCCCGGTGACGCCGGCCGAGACGCTGTCGAAGATCGGCTACGCCTTCGCGATCTATCCGGGCGTCGCCTTCAACGCCGCGGCCGAGGCGATCAAGCGGGCCAGCGCGGCGCTGCTGCGCGACGGCGATTCGCTCAAGCTCGACGTGCCGCTCATGCCGCTCGAGGAAATGCACCGCGTGATGGGCTTTCCCGACGTCTGGGCTTTCGAGGAAAAATGGTCGGGCGCGAAACCCGCATCCGGTCACGACTGAATTTCATCCGGGGAGGATCCCATGGCAGAACAATCGCTCAACACCGACTATGAGGGCGCGGGCTACAACAAGCGGCTCGGCTTTGGCGAGCGCCCGGCGCTCATTCTGATCGATTTCGTCGAGGCCTATTTCGACAAGACCAGCCCGCTTTATGCGGGCGTGGATTCGGCGTTGGCTTCAGCCATTCGCCTGCGCGACGCGGCGCGCAAGGCCAAGGTGCCGGTGATCTACACCAACGTCGTCTATCACCCGGGCGGCTTCAACGGCGGCATGTTCATGAAGAAGGTGCCGACGCTGGCCATCATGGAAAAAGGCGCCCCGATGGGCCAGTGGCCCAAGGGCCTGCTGCCGTCGGATGATGAGCTCGTCATTTCCAAGCAGTATCCCTCGGCCTTCTTCGGCACCTCGCTGTCCTCGACGCTGACCGCCAACAACATCGACACGCTGATCCTCACCGGCCTCAGCACTTCGGGCTGCGTGCGCGCGACCTGTGTGGACACGGTGTCCCATGGCTTCCGCCCGATGGTGGTGCGCGATGCCGTGGGTGACCGCGACGAACGCCCGCATGAGGCGAACCTGTTCGACATGAACGCGAAATACGCCGACGTGGTGAGCGAGCAGGAAACGGTCGAATACCTGAATCGCATCAGCAACCGCACGCGTGCCTCGGCGGCCTGACAGGAGAATCCGGTATGCAACCCGTTGATGCCATCGACCGCACGCGCGCGCGGGCCGACTGGATCATCGATCTGCAGTTCACGGCACTCACGACCGCCGATCTGCGCCAGCTTGAAGGACTTGTGCTCGACCACCTCGGGTGTGCCTATGCCGGTGCGCGTTTGCCATGGGGCCTGGCGCTGACGGAATGGGCAAAACCCTTTGCCGGCGGCGGCAAGAGCGTGGTGATGGGCGCGGCCCTGCGCGTGCCTGCGACGGTGGCAGGCCTCGTCAATGCCTCCGCGGCGCACGGCATGGAACTCGACGACACCCACGACGAATCCATTACCCACCCCGGCGCGGTGGTGATTGCGACAGCCCTTGCCATTGGCGCCGAGCAGGGGGCGTCGGGCGCCGATATCCTGACGGCGATTGTCGGCGGCTATGAGGCCATGGGGCGGGCAGGCGCGGCGACGGGCGCGGCGGACATTCTGGAGAAAGGGTTTCATCCGACAGCACTATTCGGCGGTTTTGGCGCCGTGGCCGCCGGCGCGCGCCTCTATGGCCTGTCCGCCGCCACGCTGTGCGAGGCGTGGGGGCTCATGCTGTCGATGGCGGGCGGTTCCATGCAGTTCTCGCAGGACGCCCATGGCACGGTGGTCAAGCGCCTGCATGGTGGCTACGGCGCGCACAATGGCATCATGGCGGTGCAGCTCGCGCGGCTTGGCATGTCCGGCCCCGCACGCGCGCTTGACGGCCGCTACGGCCTCGGCCGGCTGTTCGG
>CAXNFA010000239.1:0-3999 GCA_964201105.1 Alphaproteobacteria bacterium
CGGTGGGCCCGGTGACGAGCAGGATGCCATGCGGCTCGGCCAGCACGGTTTCCAGCTTCGCGCGCACATGATCGGCGAAGCCAAGGCGCGCGAGATCGAGCGGCGCCGAGGCCTTGTCGAGCAGGCGCAGCACGAGACTCTCGCCGTGCACCGTCGGCAGGCAGGAGACACGGATGTCGATGGCGCGCCCCTCGACGCTGGTCTGGAAGCGGCCGTCCTGCGGCAGGCGGCGTTCCACCACATCAAGGCCCGACAGGATCTTCACGCGGCTGACCAGCGCGAGATGCCGCGCGTTGGCGATGGTTTCAGATTCGCGCAGCACGCCGTCGATGCGCAGGCGCACGCGCACGTCCGCGGCTTCGGGCTCGACATGGATGTCGGAGGCGCGCGCCGCCACCGCCTGTTCGATCAGCCGGTTGACGAGGCGGATGACCGGCGCCTCGCTGGCGAGTTCGCGCAGCCGTTCGAGATCGGCGCCGCCAGTGGTGCTGCCACTGTCGGCGGTTGCTTCCACCGCCTGGCCATAGAGCCGCGCGATCTGCTGCTGCAATTCGGCCGGCACCGCCACCTGCGGACGCAGCGCCTTACCAAGCCGCAATTCCAGCGCCCGCAACGTCTCGCGGTCGAGCGGATCGGCCATGGCGATGACGGCATGGTCGGCCGCATCGGCCAGCGGCAGCACGCGATAGGTCTGCAGGAAGGCGGGCGTCAGCCGGTCGGCCAGCACCGGCGTGGCAGGATAATCGGCGCGCGCCACCAGTTGCAGGTTGAGCATTTCCGCGAGCGCGCGGGCGACATCGGATTCGGCGACGAGGCCGAGGCGGCAGAGCACGCGGTGCAGCGGTTCGCCGCTGCTGATGACAAGCCCCTGCGCCCGCTGCGCATCGCGGTCGTCGAGCTTGCCCCAGGCGCGCAGGATCGTGACGATGTCGCCGCTCACAGCGCCACCGGCTGGCCATAGAGGAAGACGAGCCACAGGCCGGCCGCCAGGAAGGGCCCGAAGGGCAGCGGCGCCTGCCAGTCGAGGTTGCCGCGCCGCCACGCCATCACGCCGGCCACGGCGAGCGCCGCGACGCTGCCGGCGACCAGCACCATCGGCAGCCCCTGCCAGCCCACCCAGGCGCCGGCAACAGCGAGCAGCTTGGCATCGCCAAGCCCGATGCCTTCCCGCCCGCGCACGCGTTGATAGAGCCAGGCGATGCCGGCGAGCAGGCCATAGCCCATGGCCGCGCCGATGGCCGACGCCACCAGGGCATCGCCACCGCGCCAGGCCGCACACATCAGTCCCGCCGCCAGCAGCGGCAGTGTGAAGACGTCGGGCAGCCAGAAGCTGCGCCGGTCGATCAGCGCCAGCAGCAACAGGCCCCAGCCAAGACCGGCGGCCACCAGCAGCGGCCCGCCGCTGAACACGGTGGCCGCCCAGACGGCAATGGCAAGCGCCGCGAGTTCGACGCCGGGGTAGTAGGCAGGGATAGTGCCGCTGCAATGGCGGCAACGGCCGCGCAGCGCGATCCAGCTAAGTAACGGCACGAGGTCACGCGCGCCCAGCCGCGCGTCGCACTGCGGGCAGGCCGAGCGCGCGAGCACAACCGGCTGCGCCGCCGGCAGGCGCAGGGCCGCCGTCGCAAGGAAGCTGCCGATGAAGGGGGCCCCGAGAAGGGCGGCCCCCGTCAGGAGGGCGGTCTGGTCGATCGGGGTCACTGCGCGCGCAATTCCGTGTAAACAGGCGGTGCTCTAGCTTCGACGGATCGCCTCAAACTACCCCGGCCGGACCATGAATCGCGAGACATTGATTGTGCTGGGTATCGCCGGCGCCCTCGCGGCGGGCGGCGCGCTTCTGGCCGCCGCCCTTGCCCCCGGCACCGCGGTGCCCGAGCGCACCATCGCGGGACCGCAGGCGCCCCGCGCGCCCACGCTCGACGAGCTGATGGCGCGGGTGGACGCCGAGCCCGAGGATGTCGAGGCCTGGCGGGCGATTGCCCGATCGCACCTGGCCGCCGGCCGCTATCTTCCCGCTGTCGAGGCCTGGACCTGGATCAAGGAATTGCGCCCGCGCGACCCCGAGGCGGCCTCGGCGCTGGCCGAGCTGGAAAGGATCGCGCGCGAGCGCCGCGTCCACACCATCCCCGACCCCGGCCCGGCACGCTGAGCCCTGTCATATCCGCGCAACCGCACGGCGGTAGACTGACCAGCCCTGCGCCCGACTTGCTTCGCGTTATCAAGAATTTAGGGCCGCGATCCGTGATCGCCCGAAGCCGCCTTTGGCGATTCCATTTGGCCGCGCCCTGTTCTAATCTGCACCCCATTGGCGGGTGCAATGCCCGCCACATGGACGGCCAGCCGGGGACCCCTGCCCGTCCGTGAAATGGGGCCTGTTCGCCAGAACAGCCAAAATCGAGGGAGACGCCATGTTTGGCCGGGCCACGAAGCTTGTTCGTTCGCTTGCGGGGGCAGTGATTGCCGCGGCCAGCCTGTGGCTGTCGGCCAGCGCCCTGGCGCAACCCGCGCTGCCCATCAATGACCGCGACGCCCACATGGGCGTCGCCACCTGCGCCGGCAGCACCTGCCACGGCGCGGTGGCTGCGATGCCCGGAATTGGAATCCTTCAAAACGAATTCGTCACCTGGCAGCGCCGCGACAAGCATGCCGAGGCCTACAAGGTGCTGCTCAACGAGCGGTCCAAGCGTATTGCCCGCAACATGGGGCTGGAAAACGCCCACACCGCGCCGGTCTGCCTTGACTGCCACGCCGACAACGTCGCGCAGAACCGACGCCACAGCACCTTCCAGGTCAGCGACGGCGTGAGCTGCGAGGCCTGCCACGGCGGCGCCGGCCGCTGGATCGGCACCCACATCACCGCCGGCGCCACCCATGCCAACAACATCCAGAATGGCATGTATCCGACCGACGACCCGGTGGCGCGCGCGCGCCTGTGCATCTCCTGCCATTTCGGCGACCAGACCCGTCTGGTCACCCACCGCATCATGGGCGCCGGCCACCCGCGCATGAGCTTCGAGCTCGACACCTTCACCGCCCTGCAGCCGGCGCATTTTGAGGTCGATTCCGACTATCGCGCGCGCAAGCGCAGCTATTCGGGCGTGCAGACCTGGGCCATCGGCCAGGCCATCGCGCTCGACAGCATGCTGGCGGTGGCGACCGACCCGCAGAAGAGCCGCGACGGCATCTTCCCCGAGCTCGTGCTGTTCGACTGCCACAGCTGCCACAGCCCGATGAGCCAGCTCAACTGGGCGCCGCGCGCCTCCACCGGCCTCGGGCCGGGCATTCCGAAGTTCAACGATTCGAATTCGCTGATGCTGGGCATCATCGCTGCCCGGGTCGATCCCGCGCTGGGCACCCAGTTCCGCGAACGCATGCTGGCGCTGCACCGCGCCACCGTGCAAAGCCACGACGCGATGCAGAACGAGGCGAAGGCACTGCGCCCCGTGCTGCAGCAGCTGATCCAGAAATTCGCCGGCCACAATTTCGGGGCCGAGGACATGATCGCGCTGGTCGAGGGCGTGCTGCGCGACGGCGCGGCCGGCAACTATGTCGATTATGCCGGCGCCGAGCAGGCGACCATGGCACTAGGCACCATCCTGAACAGCATGCGCCAGACCGGCGCGGTGGATCAGGCGAAGTTCACGGCGATGAACCGCGCGCTCGACAAGGTCTTCTCGGCCGTCGACAACGACGAGAAGTACGCGCCGGACACCTTCACCGCCGCCCTGCGCGACTTTCAGGCCGCCGCGCGCTGAGGCAAGGCGCCACCCTCTCTACTCCCTCCCCCATGCGGGGAGGGTTGGAGGTGGGGGTTCCGCAGGATGATCCGTCAACGCCGGCGCGGCCGGTAAATCATAGCAACCCGCGCCCTATCCCTCTCCCCGCAAGGGGGAGGGAACGATGCTGCAGCGTCGCGTCTCGGAACATGCAAGGCCTGTTTGCTGAAGTGCCCTCGGCACAGACCTCATCCTGAGGAGCGATCCGCAGGATCGCGTCTCG
>CAXNFA010000240.1:0-3992 GCA_964201105.1 Alphaproteobacteria bacterium
GTGTCGAGAATGTTGGCATTGCGCAGTGCATAGACGCCATAACCATCCATCACCAGATTCACATCGCCGTCTGGTCCGGTCATGGCCATGGTGATGGCGTTACGCACAATGAGCGACTCTTCGCCCTGGTGGGAGGCGAGGCCTGCTGCGAAGTTGCCGCCTGATGCCGTGACCTTCATGTTGGCGAGCTGCTCCAGCGGCATGCTGCCGGCCATCCGTGCGAATTGCTGTTCCACCGTTTCCGTGGTGATGGAATCGCCCACCTTGTTGATCACGGGGGCGAAGGGCATCTGCATCTGCGTGATCTGGTTTATCATCGCGTCGGCAAGGGGTGAACCCTTGCCCGGTAGGCCGAGTTCGGCAAAGCCGGGGGTGTCGAGCTCGAGCTCTCCCATTTCTCCCGTAGGCAGCACTGGCACGGTTACGCGCATCAGCGGCGCACTGGCTTTCAAGGTGAGCTGCGGCAGGATCATGCTGATGAAGTCAAACCTCATGACGAGGCCCGATGATTCGGATGCGATGGCATAGCGCATGTCCATCGTCATCAGCGGTGTAACCGGATCATTCTGCCCGGCGATTTGCGGGGCCGAGACCACGACGGTCATCCGCGTGCGCGGCGTAGCGTCAAGCCGCAGGCGAAGCGGCTCGGTAATCGGGCGCAAGGGGCCAGGGTAGGTGACGCCTCGCGCCACTTTCTCGGCGAAGGACTGGGCCTGAGACGGCAGCGCCGAAATCCACAGACCGACGATCACAAACAGAGCAAATGCGCGACGCATCCCCGGTCCTCCCCGGCGCAAGTATGCCCGAGGGAAACCGGGTTGTCGCGTTGGTGCCGTACGGTGCGCTTCAGCCGTCGTTTGCCGCGCCCGTTGCCGAGAGCAGATTCTCCAGTTCATCCGCATCCGTCACCGGCAGCGAACAGACCGGCCCGGTGCAGACATAGGCGGTGGCGCGGCCCTGCACCTGGCCCTTGCCGGCGGCGGGGTGCGCCGCAGGCAGGGTGGTGTCGGGTGTCACCAGCGTGAGCACGCGGTTGGGCTGCGGCGCGCGATAGGCCGTGCGAATCATCGCCTGGATCGCGGGATCGCTGCGGTCGCCGACCACGACGATCTGCTTCGGTTCGGTCCACAGGTCGAAATTGTTGAGGAAGCTGGCGAGCGGGAAGAAGTTGCGCCCGAGTTCCGGCGCGAAGGCGGTGAGCAGCGCGTCGGCACGCGTGCGATACACCTCATCGCCGGTGAACAAATAGAGGCGGGCGAAGACGCCGACCATCGTCGCGTTGCCCGCAGGTACCGCGTTGTCGAAGGCCGAGCGCGGCCGGGCGATCAGCTGCTCGCCATCGGCTGCGGTCTGGAAATAGCCGCCCTGTGCGCTGTCGTGGAACTGCGTTTCCACCACATGGGCCCAGGCCTTGGCACGGTCCAGGAAACGCGTCTCTGCCGTGGCCTCATGCAGCGCCAGCGCGGCGTGGGCCATGTTGGCATAGTCTTCCAGCAGGCCGGCGTTGCGGACCTTGCCGCCGCGTGCGGCGTGCCACAGGCGGTCGCCGTCGCTCATCTTCGTGGCGACGAAGTCAAAGGCCCGGAAGGCGGCCCGCAGCCAGCCAGGCTCATCGAACGTCATCGCCGCGCTGGCGAGGGCAGCAATCATCAGCCCGTTCCAGTCGGCCAGCACCTTGTCGTCCCAGCCGGGCTTCACCCGCTGGTCGCGCGCCTCCAGCAGCACGGCGCGCATGCGGGCGAGGTCTTCCTCGCCTTCGCGTGACAGCAGTTCGGGCTGGTGATTGCGGTTGAGGATCGTGTGGCCTTCCCAGTTGCCGCCGGGGGTGACGCCATAGGTTTCCTTGAACAGCGGCGCGTCGATTTCGAGCAGGGCGTCGATCTCGTTTTCACTCCAGATATAGAACTTGCCTTCCACGCCCTCCGAGTCTGCATCGAGTGTCGAGGCGAAGCCGCCCCCATCGGCAACCATCTCGCGCAGCAGCCAGCCAACCGTTTCGCGGATGCGCAATTCGGCGAGCAGGCTCTGGTTGTCGCGCCAGACATGAAGCAGCAGGTCGAGCAGCTGCGCGTTGTCGTAGAGCATCTTTTCGAAATGCGGCACGAGCCATGTCTCGTCGGTGGAATAGCGCGCGAAGCCACCGCCGACATGGTCGTAGACGCCGCCCTGGCTCATGCGCAGCAGCGACACCTGCACGGCGTCGCGCAATTTGGAGTCGCCGTTGCGGCGCCAGCCGCGCCACAGCAGTTCGAGCTGCGGTGTGTTGGGAAATTTCGGCGCGCCGCCGAAGCCGCCCCATTGCGGATCAACGCTTTCGCGCAATTTGTCGGCGATGGTGTCGAGCAGCCCGCGTGTCAGCGGCGGCGCGTCGGCCGCCTCGGTGGTGGAGAGACGCGAAAGGCCTTCGGTTAGCGCGGCGGTGTTTTTGCCGACCTGTTCCTTCTCGTTGGCGTAAGCCTCGCCCATGCGCTGCAGCACGGTGGGAAAGCCGGGCCGGCCCCAGCGTTCCTCCGGCGGAAAATAGGTACCGCCCCAGAAGGGCTTGGCATCGGGCGTCAGGAACATGGTGAGCGGCCAGCCGCCCTGTTCGCCGAGCATGGCAAGTGCATGCTGGTAGATGGCATCAATGTCGGGGCGCTCCTCGCGATCGACCTTGATGTTGACGAAGAGCCTGTTCATCAGCTGGGCGACGGCCGGCAGCTCGAAGCTTTCATGGGCCATCACGTGGCACCAGTGGCAGGCCGCATAGCCCACCGACAGCAGGACGGGCTTGTCGAGGCGCCGGGCTTCCGCGAAGGCCTCCGGTCCCCAGGGCCGCCAGTCCACAGGATTGTCGGCGTGCTGCAACAGATAGGGACTGGTCTCGTTAGCAAGTTGGTTGGGCATCGCGAACTCCGGAACGCGGCGGCACCGTAAACAGGCGATGGCGGCGGCACCAGAGCTGTCAGCCCGCCGTGCTGTCACCAATGTGCTGCTATAGTGAAGACCCAACCCCGTGCCGGCAGGAGCGTTCCGTGAAAGTCACCTTCAATATTGATTGCACGCCCGAAGAGGCGCGCACGTTTTTCGGCCTGCCGGATGTGACCCAGCTGCAGGCCGAGATCATGGACAAGATCCGTGATCGCATGGTGTCCGGCATGGATGCGATGGACCCGGAGGCGATGATGAAGACCTGGATGCCGATGGGGGCGCAGAACTGGGAATCGATGATGCGCAACTTTTGGGGCCAGTCGATGACGAACTGGCCCAACATGCCGGGCATGCCTGGCGCGGGCGGCCCTAAAAAAGGATGAGCGCGGCCCTGATGCTGCCGGAATTCGCTGCTGTTGTGCGGCATGGATCGGCACGGGGATCGCACGGGGCTTGAGGCGGCGCGCGGGGCGGCGTCATATGCGCCCGCCATGGCGGACACCGACACCATCTTTGCGCTGGCCACTGCCCCGGGCCGGGGCGGTATTGCCGTACTGCGCCTGTCAGGCCCCGCGGCCGCTGCGGCGCTTCTGGCCGTGACCGGGATTGTCCCCGCGGCGCGCCAGGCCAGGCGGGTGACCCTGCGCGATCCGGCGGACGGCACGGTGATCGATCATGGCCTTGCCCTTCTGTTCGCAGCGCCCGCCAGCTACACCGGTGAAGATGTCGTTGAACTGCACCTCCATGGCGGCCGTGCCATTGTGCAGCGCACAATTTCAGTGCTGGCCAGCCAGCCGGGGCTTCGGCCCGCCGAACCGGGAGAGTTCACGAAACGTTCTTTTCAGAATGGCAAGCTGGATCTGACGCAGGCGGAGGCTGTTGCCGACCTTGTCGCAGCGGAAACTGAAGGCCAGCGACGGCAGGCCCTGCGGCAACTCGACGGCGCCCTTGGCCGGCTTTACGAGGCGTGGCGTGCCCAGCTGACCAATGCGTTGGCCTATGCCGAGGCGGATATCGATTTCGCCGATGAGGATCTGCCCGCCGGATTGCCTGAAGGCACGCGCAACCAGGTCCGGCTTCTG
>CAXNFA010000241.1:0-3986 GCA_964201105.1 Alphaproteobacteria bacterium
AGTGTGCCGGCAACGCCAAAGCGCGTCGCCACCACCCAGGCGCCCCACATGGTGACGGTGGCGAGCGCGGCGAGCACGCCCATCAGCGCCGCGCTGCCCGAGGGGTCTGTCGCAGCGGGCGTGGCGGTCACGCCGTCAGGCCTTCTTCGTGCCGCGGAAGACGAGCCAGGCGAAGATCACCATGCCGATCAGGACGACAAAGGCACCACCGCTGGCGAGCGGAACGCCGAGGCCCTCGTTGTGGGCCATGATCAGGCCGACGCCGGGCACCATCAGGACAATGCCCAGGTTGGCGATCCACCAATGCGCCGCGGCCAGCTTGCCCTGTACCTGCGGGTAGAACTTGAAGAAGGCGCCCGACAGGAACAACGACACCCAGCCCAGCAGCAGCAGATGCGCGTGCGTCGGCATCTGCGAATGGTCCTGCGAGCTCGACATGTGGATGCCGAGCAGAAGGCCGAGCACCGCATAGATAGCGGCGGCGCGGAAATAGCGGGCTTCAAGCTGCATGACGTTCCCCCCGGAAGATGACTAATCGCGAACGGCCACCCCGTGCGCCTTCAGATGCGCCTTGGCCTGGGCAATGGTGAATTCGCCGAAATGGAAGATGGAGGCGGCCAGCACAGCCGTTGCATGGCCGTCACGCACACCTGCCACGAGATGATCAAGAGTACCGACGCCGCCCGAGGCAATCACCGGCACCGACACGGCATCCGCCACGCCGCGCGTCAGCGGAATATCGAAGCCGCTCTTGGTGCCGTCCTGGTCCATTGAGGTCAGCAGAATTTCACCTGCGCCATAGTCCGCCATGCGGGCCGCCCAGTCGACGGCATCAAGGCCCGTCTCCTTGCGGCCGCCATGGGTGAAGACTTCGAAACGGCCCTGCGCACGGCGGCAATCGATGGCGACGACGATGCACTGGCTGCCGAATTTGTTCGCCGCCTCGCGCACGAATTCCGGGTTGGCGACGGCGGCTGAATTGATCGAAACCTTGTCGGCGCCCGCAAGCAGCAGCTTGCGAATGTCTTCCACCGTGCGCACGCCGCCACCGACGGTCAACGGCATGAAGCATTGTTCCGCGGTGCGGCGGACGACATCGAAGATGGTGTCGCGATTCTCGTGGCTGGCGGTGATGTCGAGGAAGCAGAGCTCGTCAGCACCCTGCGCGTCATAGACGCGCGCCTGTTCGACCGGATCGCCGGCATCGCGCAGGTCGACGAACTGCACGCCCTTGACCACGCGGCCGTCCTTCACGTCGAGGCAGGGAATGATGCGCGCCTTGAGCATGATCAGGCAGCCGCCGCCAGCGCCGCTTTCGCATCGAGGCCGCCGTCGTAAAGCGCGCGGCCGATGATGGCGCCGCTGATGCCGTCTTTCTCGTGCTTCGCCAGCGCACGCACGTCATCGACGGATGCAACGCCACCGGAGGCGATGACCGGAATGGAAACGGCCCGCGCCAGCGCCAATGTCGCCTCCACGTTGACGCCCTTGAGAATGCCGTCGCGGTCGATGTCGGTGTGGATCAATGCGGCAACGCCTGCGTCCTCAAAGGATTTCGCCAGGTCGATGGCCTTCATGCTGCTGGTCTGCGACCAGCCCTCGACCGCGACAAAACCGCCGCGGGCATCGATGCCAACTGCAACCTTGCCCGGAAACTCCTTGCAGGCCGCACGCACGAGATCCGGGTCGCGCAAGGCCGCAGTGCCAAGGATGACTCGCGACACGCCACGCGCGATCCAGTCGCGGATCGTTTCGATAGTCCGGATGCCGCCGCCCAGCTGCACCGGATTCTTCGTCGCCCTCAGAATGGCGTCCACGGCCGATGCGTTCACCGGCTTGCCGGCGAAGGAGCCGTTGAGATCGACGACATGGAGATGCGTGAAGCCGAGCGACTGGAAGTGGCGTGCCTGGGCGCCGGGATCGGTGTTGAACACCGTCGCCTGCTGCATGTCACCCAGCTTCAGGCGCACGCAGGCGCCATCCTTCAGATCGATCGCGGGATAGAGGATCACGGCTCGGTCAGGTCCTTGGAGTAGAAGAAGCCGCGGATGTATTTCGTGCCAACCTTGGCATAGCGTTCCTTGATGCCCCAGCGCTTGAAGCCAGCGCCCTCATACAGCTGGATGGCCGCAGACTGGGTTTCACGGACGTCGAGCGAAATCTGCAGGAAGCCTTCTTCCCGGGCGCGGTGCGCGATATCCCGCAGCATCGCACGGGCAAGGCCGTGGCCGCGCGCCCAGGGCGCGACGAAGAAGGTCGACAGGATGGTGTTGAAGGCGCCGGCCTCGTTGTTGGCGGATGGCTTGACGAGTTGCCCGGTCCCCGCGATCACGCCGTCGAAGCGGCCAACCACCAGCATCCGGTCGGGCACCAGCATGACGCCGCGCCAATAGGATTCCAGCCGCGCGCGCGGCGGTTGGTGGATCCAGTCGAAGCCGATGCCGTTATGGATGGCTTCGGCCGTCGCATCGCAGATCGACTCGAGATCGACGGCGTTGAGCTGGGTAAGCCACTGTACCTGCGTCACGGGCATTTCACGGCCTCCAGGACAGGAAGTTGGCGATCAGGCGAAGGCCGGTGGCCTGGCTCTTCTCCGGGTGAAACTGCGTGCCGATCATGTTGTTGCGGCCGACCAATGCCGTGATGGCCCCGCCATAGTCCACCGTCGCCAGCACATGATCCGGGTTGTCGCAGACAATCGCGTAGGAATGCACGAAATAGGCGTGCGCGCCGGCTTCGACGCCCGACAGCGCCGCGTGCGCCGGGACGCGGAGTTCGAGATCGTTCCAGCCCATGTGCGGCACGGGGCGCCCAGGGCCCGGCTCAACCGGGCGTACCTCGCCGGGAATCCAGCCAAAGCCATCATGCGATCCATGTTCCAGTCCGCGGGGCGCCATCAACTGCATGCCGACGCAGATACCGAGAAAGGGCCGGCCGCGCACCAGCACCGCCTCGGTCAGCGCATCGACCATGCCGGGCACGGCGTAGAGCCCACGTCGGCAGTCGGCAAACGCCCCGACACCCGGCAGCACGATGCGATCGGCGGCGGCGACCACATCTGCATCATCTGTCACAGCCACGCTTTCGCTGCTGCCGCTTTCCCGCACCGCGCGCTCGAAGGCCTTGGCGGCCGAACGCAGGTTGCCGGAACCGTAGTCGATGATGGCAACCGTCACGCGATCGCTCCGCGCGGCACCACCGCGCCGGTGGGCGTTACCGCATGGATGGTGAAGAAGCGCTGTTCCGCTTCCTCCAGATTGCGGCCAAGGGCGACGCCGAGTTCGCGCCAGCCGCGACGGCGCAAGGTCCAGCGCCGCAGGTCATTGGCCTCCGCAGCGTAGACAACGGCAACGGCCAGCGTCAGCACGCCGACCATCACTTCGGGCCAGTCGAGTTCCATGGTGACCGCATCCACGACGCCGGTGATCACCAGCACCATCAGGGCGACGAGCCACAGGCGGTGCCACAGCGGCCATAGCATCGGGAAGAAGAAGGCGGGCCAGCAGAAGCCTTCCTTCACGAACACAAGATCGTTCCCGGAGAGCGGGTCCGGGTTCTGGTGCACCGTGTAGAGCCGCATGGTCTAGAGCGTGCCGCCAAGCACGCCTTTGGTCGATGGCACCGACTGGCTTTGCCGCGGGTCGATCGTCACCGCCTGGCGCAGCGCCCGAGCGAAGCCCTTGAAGCAGGATTCGGCGATGTGGTGGCTGTTGTCGCCATAGGCGTTTTCGACATGCAGGGTCAGGCCGCCGGCCTGCGCCACGGCCTGGAAGAACTCCTTGAAGAGTTCCGTGTCCATGTCGCCGAGCTTGTTCGTCGGGAACTTCACCCGCCAGACCAGGTAGGGACGGTTTGAGCAGTCCAACGAGACGCGCGTCATCGTCTCGTCCATCGGGATCGACGCGGCGCCATAGCGCACGATGCCACGCCGGTCGCCCAGCGCCTTCGTCAGCGCCTCGCCGATAACGATGCCGACATCCTCGTTC
>CAXNFA010000242.1:0-3979 GCA_964201105.1 Alphaproteobacteria bacterium
CAGGACGATGGCTGGTACTTTCCAGGCGCCCAGGGCGAAAACGGCGCGGGCAGTGTGCTTGCCACCCACGCTTGCCACCGGGTGGCGGCTGGCGATGACGTGCTGCAGCAGGAAGGCGCCAAGCGCGAGCAGCATCAGGACGACCGACAGCAGCGCGGCACCCGGTAGATCGATCGGCCATTCTGCGAGCTTTTCCTCGATGCTGGTGACGAGGACAAGAAACTGGCTGCGTCGCCCGAGCGCGGCAGGGGTGCCGTATTCCTCGATGGTCAGCGCGAAGACCAGCAGCACCCCGCCAAGCAGCGCGGGGATGCTCAGGGGCAGGATCGTGCGGATGAGCGCGTAAGCCGGGGTCGCGCCGCAGACGCGGCCAATGTCGGCGAAGCGCGGGCCGATGGCGGCCAGCGTTCGCGACAGCGCGAAATAGACGACAGGAAAGAGATGCAGCCCCATCACGGCCACGATGCCGGCGGGCGAGAAGAGGAAGTCGCCAGCGCTGAAGCCGAACAACTGGGTGGAGTAGCCACGTGGCTGCAGGCTCAGCACCCAGGCGAAGGCGCCGATATACGGCGGCAGCATGAAGGGGATCAGGAAGAGAAGATCCCACAGCCCGCCGGCGGGGAGGTCGGTCAGGCCGCGCAACAGCGCGAGCGGCAGGGCGACGGCAACGCACAGCGCGCAGACACCCAGTCCGAGCAGCAGCGTGTTGGCGAGAAGGCCGGGCAGGCGGGAGTCTGCCGCCACATCGGCCCAATGTGCGAAGGGATCGCGGAAGGATTCGTTCGGCAGCGCCGGGAAAATGGCCTGCAAGAGGACGAAGAAAAGCGGCAGGGCAACGACAAGGCCAAGCCCGACCAGGCTTGCCCCCATCCACGCTGCGCCCTGCCGCTCCATCGGATTACTTGAGACCGAGCGTTGTCTTGAAGCGGGCCAGGATGTCGGCGCGCTGCTGCGGCGTGGCGTCCGCGACTTCCATCAACTTGATATCCTTGTAGCCCGGCCGCTTCGCGGCGGCATCGGCGCGTGCCGGCAACAGGTAGGTGTCGGCCACCAGCTTCTGGCCTTCGTCGGACAGCATGTAGTTTATGAAGGCCTTGGCGGCGGCTTCGTTCTTCGTGGACTTGAAGATCATCGCCGGCCGTGCCTCCAGCACGGTCCCGCTGGCGGGGTAGATCACTTCGATCGACTCGCCGCCGGCCTTGGCCTCGAGCGCGATGTAGTCGGCCGCGCCCATCACGGCCGCCTTGGCGCCCTGCATCACCGGGTTCAGCGCCTGGGCGTTGGCCCCTGGCACGATCATGTTGTTGGTCTTCAGGTCTTCAAAGACCTTCCATCCCGTGCCGCTCTTGGTCAGGCCGGAGACGAGACCGAAGGCCGCGCCCGACGATGCCGGGTCAGGCATTGTCACCGCGTCCTTGTAGTCCGCCTTGGCCAGATCCCCCCAATCGGCCGGCTTCGGCTTGCCCGACTTGCTGTTCCAGACGATGGCGAGTGCCGCGGCGCCCTGCGCGACGTAATGGGTATCCTTGAGGTTGGCGGGAACCGCCTTGGCATTTGGCGCGTCGAAGGGCAGCAGTTCGCCCTGCGCCTTCAGGTCCACTGCGGTGTCCCACGAGGCGGAAATCAGCACATCGGCCTGCGGGTTCGCCTTCTCGGCGGCAATCCGCGCCATCACCTGCCCGGTCGTGCCCTGAAAGACGTTGACCTTGGTGCCGGATTGCTTCTCGAAGCCTTCGGAAAGCGTCTTGGCGAGGTTGGCCGGACCCGCGGTGTAGAGCGTCAGGGATTGCGCGTATGCGCCGGCGGGCAGGGCCAGCGCGGCTGCAACGGCCAGGGAGGTCAGCAGCTTCATCGAGAATCTCCAGTCAAGTCAGGGTTGGACGGAAGCAGGAAACAGGCGCAGGCGCGTGGCATCGACGGAGACCGGGATGTACTGGCCAGGCTCCAGACTGTGGGCGAACCAGAAATGCAGGCGGGATGCAGCCGTGTGCTCGCCCCACAGCGCAGTGATTTCATAGCGATCGCCGCGGAATTGCGTCGTCTCGACGCGCAGCCGCACCTCGCCGCCACTGCCCGGCCGCAGGGCTGCAGCAGGCACCAGCAGGGTGGCAGGCCCCTGCAGGGCGCTCTCCACCGCGATACTGTCGGTCATGCCTCTCGGTGAAAAGCGGCCTTCGGCGACACTACCTTCGACCAGGCTGCCGGCCTTCAGGAAGGCGGCGACACCGGCGTCTGTGGGCGCGTTGTAAAGCCGCTCCGGCGTGTCGAGTTGCACGATGCGCCCGTCGCGCATGACGGCAACACGGTCGGCCAAGCTGAGCGCTTCGACCTGGTCATGCGTCACATAGAGCGCGGTGGTGCGCAGGCTGCGCACCAGGGTGGCGATCTCGCGACCCAACGAATCACGCAGGGATGCATCCAGGTTGGACAGCGGCTCGTCAAACAGCAGGATGCGCGGCGCATCGACGATGGCGCGCGCCACTGCCACACGCTGCTGCTGCCCGCCGGACAACTCGCCAGGAAAGCGTTCGGCCAGATGTTCCAGCGCCACGCGTTGCAGGGCCGCCTGCACCAGCGCGGCATGGTCGGACTTTGGCCGACCGCGTGCAGCCAGGGGGAAGGCAACATTGTCCTTCACCCGCAGATGGGGCCACAGGCCGTAGTCCTGGAAGACCATGCCAAGGTGGCGCTTTTCCGCCGGCACGAACAGCCGGCGGCCTGCATCCACCACCGTATCCGCGCCCAGTCGGATGGAGCCTGAATCGGGCGTCAGCAGGCCGGCGACGCTGCGCAGCAGGGTGGTCTTGCCACAGCCCGATGGGCCCAGAAGTGCGACGAACTCGCCCGGCGCCAGCGCCAGGCTGATGCCGTCGAGAACCCGCGCCGGCCCGAAGGACTTGGCAAGGGCTACAATGTCGACGCCATTGGCGCCGGAGGGCTGGGACATGGGGAAGCGGACCGATGCGCGCGGGCGCGCGGATCAATGGGCTTGCTTCATGACAGCTTCATGACAGTTGGGTGACGGGCGACCCGCCGGGGCAGTGCCCGGCGGGTCAAAACCCAAGCTTTCGCGCGCTCCGGCTAGTGCCGGACCTCGGTCGGGATGTAGACGACCGGCGGGGTGTGTTTCTTGAAGGCTTGGCGTCCCGCTGCAGACAGCTTGCGGAAGGCCTGCGGTGTCAGGGCGAAGCGATAATGCCCGCTGGCGCTGGCCACGGCCGCCGTGTTCACCGTCTCGCCGATGACGTCGAATTGCTGCCAGCTCGGTGGGCCGAGCGGCCCGCAGGTGACCGGCCCGACATGGCCGCGGATCACGGCGTGGGCCCTGAACCCGCGCGTGGCGAGCAGCGCATCGCCCTCCGACTGCGCCCGGCGCAGGGCGGCCACGCCGGCCTCGGTGTCGTCGGCGGCAAACACGGCAATGCCGGCGTCGCCCATGTATTTGACGATGTGGCCGCCGGCCTTCTCCACCTGCTGGCCAACCAGCGTGTACCAGGCCGACAGGGTGTCGAACACCGTGCGGCTGTCATGCTGGCGGGCAAAGGCGGTGAAACCGGTCAGGTCGAAGAAGGCAACGAATAGGTCGAGATCGCGGACCTCCCGCGATGAGATGTCGAGCATGCAGGTCCCGTCGTGTCGGATGTGGAACGGCGGCCCGTGCGTCCGCCAGAACAGGGGAGGCATCGCCAGCCCATATGTCTGGCAGTGGCGGAATTCTATCACTTCGCAGGCGCGAAGATCAGCTGGCGCTTTGGTACAATTCGCGAAGGATGATGCGGGCGATGGGCATCGCTTCGCCGGGCGGCATGCCGCGCTGCAGGCGGGGGTCGAAGGTGGCCTTCATGATCAGGCGGTCGGCCCAGGTCATCCGCGTGTTCGTCTCGCCGTCGCAGAACAGGCTGGGGCGGTAGATGCAGGCATCGTTGGTCGGGCCGATCATCTGGCTTAGCTCCGCCCACAGGCAGCGTTCCTGCCGGTC
>CAXNFA010000243.1:0-3953 GCA_964201105.1 Alphaproteobacteria bacterium
AGCCAGGTTCTCGACACCCCATGCGCCGCCCAGGGCGAGAACGAAGGCATCGCCTTGCTCCCGCGGCTCCAGCCACGCCTGTGCCCCGGTCATGTTGTTTGGGTGTCCCGGCCTTGTCTGCTGCGGCGCGCCCTGCCGCGCGATCCGCCCGGAGCATCGCATGTGGCCCTGCCGCGTTCAAGAAAGGGTGAGTTTCCGTGCGCCCAATTGCCGCCTGGCGGTGCTCCGGCTTGCGGCTCTCCGGCGCCCTCTTCTACTGTGCGGCGCGTTTCGTCTGTTGTCCTGCAGTCCGGAGATTTTGCGCATGTTCGCCCCTGCCCGCGCCCTGTTCCTGGGCCTTGCCCTCGCCGCCATGAGCGCACCATCTGCTTCCGCCGCCGATGTGGAAAACGGCAGGAAGCTGTTCCGCCAATGCGAGGCGTGCCACACGGTCGACGCGGGCGGCAAGAACAAGATCGGCCCCAACCTGCATGGCGTCATCGGCCGCAAGGCGGGGCTGGTGGATGGCTACAGCTACTCCAAGGCCATGGCGGCGTCGGGCATCGTTTGGGACGACGCCAATCTGGGCGAATACCTGGAAAGGCCGGCGGCCTTCCTGAAAGGCAACAAGATGGCCTTTGCCGGGATGCGCAAGGACACCGACCGCGCCGATGTCATCGCCTACATCAAGGATGCGTCGAAATAGGTCGTAACGCCAAACCTGGGCGCGGTAGCCGCGTGCCGCCGGATTCCCGGGTTAGTGGTTGAGAATCTGGCTCAGGAACAGCCGCGTCCGGTCGGACTTGGGCGCGTGGAAGAATTCCTGCGGCGTGCCGATCTCGACGATCTCGCCCTTGTCCATGAAGACGATGCGGTCGGCGACCGAGCGGGCAAAGCCCATCTCATGCGTGACACAGACCATCGTCATGCCTTCTTCCGCCAGGCCGACCATGACATCGAGCACTTCCTTGATCATTTCCGGATCGAGGGCCGAGGTCGGCTCGTCGAACAGCATGATCTCGGGGTTCATGCACAGGGCGCGGGCGATGGCAACGCGCTGCTGCTGGCCGCCTGACAGCTGGTTCGGGAATTTGTGGGCCTGCTCGGCAATCTGCACCCGCTCCAGATAGCGCATCGCCGTCTCTTCCGCTTCCTTGCGCGGCGTCTTGCGCACCCAAATTGGCGCGAGACACAGATTCTCAAGCACCGAGAGATGCGGGAACAGGTTGAACTGCTGGAAGACCATGCCGCAGTCGCGCCGCACCTGGTCGATCTTCTTCAGGTCGCGCGTCAGTTCCGTGCCGTTGACCACGATGCGTCCGCGCTGATGTTCCTCCAGCGCGTTGACGCAGCGAATCATCGTCGACTTACCGGAACCCGAGGGGCCGCAGACGACGATGCGCTCACCCTTGCCGACCTGCAGGTCGATGTCGCGCAGGACATGAAACTGCCCGTACCACTTGTTGACGCGGGCGAGTTCGATGATGGCGGCGCCCTGATTGCGGGCTTGCGTCTGAGGCTGGCTCATGGCGTCTAGCGCTTTCGTCCCGTGTTGAGCTGCACTTCGAGTCGCTGGCTGTAGCGCGACATCAGGTAACAGAAGATGAGATAGATCAGGCCGATGAAGACATAGCCTTCAATGCCGAAGGCGCGCCACTCGGGGTCGCCCACCGCCTGGCGAGCGGCCAGCATCAGGTCGGTCAGGCTGACAATGGCGACCAGCGAGGTGTCCTTGAAGGTGCTGATGAAGGAATTGACGATGCCCGGGATGACCATGCGGATCGCCTGCGGCAGCACGATCTTCCACATCGTCGGCCAGTAGCCGAGGCCGAGCGAGCGCGCCGCTTCGACCTGGCCGCGCGGCACCGCCTGCAAGCCACCGCGCACCACTTCGGCCAGATATGCGCCGGCGAACAGTATGATGGCCACCTGGGCCCGCAGCAGCGAACTGATCTGCACCCCGCTGGGCATGAAGAGCGGGAACATGAAGGACGCCATGAACAGCAGGCTGATCAGCGGCACGCCCCGGATCAATTCGATATAGACGATGGAAAGCGTACGGATGATCGGCATCTGCGACTGACGGCCGAGCGCCAGCAGCACGCCCCAGGGAAAGGCCACGGCGATGCCGACGGTGGTCAGGATCAGCGTCAGGGGCAGGCCGCCCCACAGCGTCGTTTCGACGAAGGTGAGGCCGAATATCCCGCCCCACATCAACACCGCCATGACCAGCAGGCCCGCGCCCCAGGCCGCGAACAGCTCGCGCCGCCAGAAGGGCCGATGCGTGCTGGCGCCAATCAGGCCGATCAGCACCAGCATGGCGATCAGCGGTCGCCAGTGTTCCGCGTAGGGATAACGGCCGAAGATGATCAGGCGATGCTTCTCGTGAATCATCGCCCAGCAGGCGCCCTGCGCGGCGCGGCAGACTTCGGGCGGCGCCGCCCACCAGACCGCATCGAACACGAACCAGTTGGCGATCGGCGGCAGGGCGAACCACAGTAGCAAAATCGTGGCGAGCGTCAGGATCGTGTTGCCGACACTCGAGAAGAGCCGCGTGCGCAGCCATTCGACCACGCCGATTCTGTCACGCGGTGCCGCGGTGGGTGTGGGATCCGCCAGCACCGTCATCGCTTGTCCGGTATCTGGACGATGCGGTTATAGACATTCATCCCGGCCGAGATCGACAGGCTGATCGCCAGGTAGATCGCCATCATGATGGTGATGCATTCCACCGCCTGGCCTGTCTGGTTCAGCGTGGTGTCCGTGACCGAGGTGAGCTCGGGATAGCCGACGGCAACGGCGAGCGAGCTGTTCTTGGTCAGGTTGAGATACTGGTTGGTGGTCGGCGGAATGATAACGCGCAGCGCCTGCGGCAGCACGACCAGGCGCAGCACGAGACCCCGGCGCAGGCCGAGCGCACCCGCGGCTTCCGACTGGCCCCAGTCCACCGCCTGGATGCCGCCGCGCACCACTTCGGCCACGAAGGCCGCCGTGTAGAAGCTGAGGCCGAGCCATAGCGCGAGGAATTCGGGCGTGATTTCCTGCCCGCCAGTGAAGCGGAAGCGGCCCATGACTGGCAGGTCCCAGGCAAGCGGCGCGCCATAGGCGAAGAAGACCAGCAGCGGCAACCCCAGCAGGAAGCCAAGCGCGGGCCACAGCATCGGCGGGCGACGGCCGGTGTCGCGCTGCTGGCGGCGGACCCAGCGTCCATAGACGACCGTCGCCACGATTCCCATCAGCAGCGCGAGGCCGATCCAGACATGCGCCGGGTCGGCGACGGGCACCGCGTGGAGCACGCCGCTTTTGCTGATGAAGACCCCGGGTAGCGGCTTCCACGCCTCTTGCGAGTTGGGAAAGGTGCCGGTGATGACCGCGTACCAGAAGAAGAGTTGCAGCAGGATCGGAATGTTGCGCAGCGTCTCGACATAGAATGTCGCGATCTTCTGCACGAGCCAGTTGTGCGACAGGCGCGCAATGCCGATCAGAACCCCGAGCACCGTGCACAGGACAATGCTGAGGAGGGAAACCTTCAGGGTGTTGAGAAAGCCGGCGAAGAGCGCGCGGCCGAAGGAATCCGACGGTTCGATCGGAATGATGGATTCTCCCATGCGGAATCCAGCTTCGCGATCAAGGAAATCGAAGCCTGTACGGATCGAGCGTTCCGACAGGTTGGTCAGCGTGTTGTTGACGAGATAGATCGCGAGGGCGATGACCAGCCCCATGACCACGATCTGGTACACCCAGGCGCGGACGGCGGGATTGTTCCAGAGCGGGACGCGCGGCGGTTTGTCGGGAACCACCGGGTCCTGAAAAGTTGTCATGCGCCGGATATGGCGAGGGGCAAGGGGATGGCCCCCGTCACGTCTGTGACGGGGGCCGGATCCTTAGCGCGCGGGCGTGCCGTACATGATGCCGCCCTTGCTCCACTGGGCATTCAGGCCGCGGTCGAGCTTGAGCTTGGTCGAGGCGCCGAT
>CAXNFA010000244.1:0-3932 GCA_964201105.1 Alphaproteobacteria bacterium
CCTGGCTACAAGCCGATGACCACCTTCGGCTGGAATGCGCTGGAGATCACGGTGCAGGATGTCGATGCGCTACCCGCCCATATCGTCGGCTCGCCCTTCGAGACGCTGGGGGAGCCGCGCAACCTGTCGTCGACCGACAACATCCGCGCCATGCAGGTACGCGGCCTCGCGGACGAGGTTCTTTACCTGACCCAGATCAAGGACGCGGTTGACACGCAGCGCCTGCCGCGCGCGCATGCCTTTGTCGACCACATCTTCATTGTCATCCTGGGCAGCCGGGACTTCGAGGCGTCACGCGCCTTCTACGACAGCAACTTCACGGTACAGCTCGGCGCGGCCTTCCCGGCGCGGGTGCGTCCGCTCAACAAGGCCTTCGGCCTCGACATCGAGACGAAGCACCAGATCTGCACCATCGCGCTGCACGGCAAGAATCTGATCGAACTGGATGACTTCCCCAAGGGCGCCGTGCCGCGCGCCCGGGGTGACGGCGAGCTGCCCTGCAGCCTCGGTCTCGTGTCGATGGAAGTGGACTCCCTCGACAAGGTGACGCTCAAGCCCTTCACCGCGCCCGCTGCCATCGCCGAGGCGCCCTATGACGGGCGCCGCGCCGCCACCTATGTCGGCAGCTCGGGCGAATTGCTCGAACTGATCGAGACGCGCTGATGCTGACCCTGCCGCTCACCCCCATCACGCGGGAGGCTTTCGCGCCCTTCGGCCAGCTCCTCGACACGCCGGGCGACCAGCCGCGGGTCGATCAGGCGGCGCATCTACGCAACGGCCGGTCCGGCGCCCAGCCCAACCTGGCGGTGACCCGGGCGCTGCCGGCGGCCTTGCCCTTTCGGGTCCGGGCGCTGGAGCGCCATGCCTTTTCGTCGCAGGCCTTCCTGCCGCTGGACGTGGGCCGTTACCTGGTCCTGGTCGCGCCGGGCAAGGACGATGCCCCCGATCTTGCCGGGCTGCGCGCCTTCGTGGTGCCGGGGACCATTGGCATCAACTACACGGCGGGAACCTGGCACCATGGCCTGACTTCCCTCGACAAGCCGGGCATTTTTGCCCTGTTCGACTGGGAAGACGGCACGGCGGGGGATGTGGACATAAGGCCAGTGGAAGGGGCGATTCAGATCGTCGAGGGCTGACGTTCTGCCATCGGGCGCGACGGCCTGCCAAGGCCGGCCGGCCAACTCGCCGTGAGCCGGGGGCACCCGCCTTGAAACGAACCCGCCATATACATAGAGTGGCGCCCCAATTCGCCGGGCATCGCTCGGCACGCGATTCGCAGGGGCACTAGAGTCGCGGAAGCCAAGAAGCCTGATCGTCGCAGGCCGGCCGGGTTCCAGATTTCGCCTTGATTGCCCCCTAGCGTTCGCGCGCGCACAGAAACGGGCCGCACCAGCGGTTGTCCGGGAGGGACGGGTATATGGCTGAACTCTTGAAGGTTCAGGGGTTGACCAAGCGCTTCGGTCCATTGACCGCGGTCAACCAGATTTCATTCTCGGTGGCGAAGGGCGAGGTGCTCGGCTTCCTCGGCCCCAACGGCGCCGGCAAGTCCACCACCATGAAGATGGTGACCGGCTTCCTGACGCCCACCGAGGGCACGGCGCATGTCGCCGGCTTCGACGTGGTGGAACACCCCATCGAAGTGAAGAAGCGCATCGGCTACCTGCCCGAAGGCGCGCCGCTCTATGGCGACATGACCGTCTATGGCCTGCTCGCCTTCATCGCGGAAATTCGCGGCTTCGACGGCGCGGAACGGAAGCGCCGGGTGGAAGAGGCGATCGAGAAGGTCAACCTCGAGGAAGTGTCCTTCCAGCCGGTCGAGACGTTGTCCAAGGGCTTCAAGCGCCGCGTCGGCCTGGCGCAGAGCATCCTGCATGATCCCGAGCTGCTGATCCTCGACGAGCCGACCGACGGCCTCGACCCCAATCAGAAATTCGAGGTGCGTGAGCTGCTGAAGAGCATGGCCCCCAACAAGGCCATCGTCATCTCGACGCATATCCTGGAAGAAGTCGACGCCGTCTGCACACGCGCCATGATCATCGCGCGCGGCCGCATCCTGATCGACGGCAAGCCCGCCGATCTGCGCGCCAAGTCGCAGCAGCAGAATCTTGACGACGTCTTCCGCACCATCACCATTCCGGCCTGAGCCCCACCATGCGCAACACCTTCATCATCCTGAAGCGCGAGCTTGTGGCCTATTTCGCGACGCCGATCGCCTATGTCTTCCTGGTGATCTTCCTCGCGGCCATCGGCGCCTTCACCTTCTACCTCGGCAGCTTCTTCACGCGCGGCCAGGCCAATCTCGAGCCCTTCTTCAGCTTCCACCCCTGGCTCTACCTGTTCCTCATCCCGGCCATCGGCATGCGGCTGTGGTCGGAAGAGCGCAAGTCCGGCACCATCGAGCTGCTGATGACCCTGCCGGTCAGCACCTTCCAGGTCGTGTTCGGCAAGTTCCTCGCCGCCTGGGCCTTCACCGCGATCGCGTTGATCCTGACCTTCCCGATCTGGATCACGGTCAACTACCTGGGCGAGCCCGACAACGGGGTCATCTTCGCGTCCTATGTCGGCAGCTGGCTGATGTCGGGCGCCTTCCTCGCGCTGGTCTCCTGCCTGTCGGCGCTGACCAAGAACCAGGTCGTCGCCTTCATCATCGGGGCGGCCGTCAGCTTCCTGTTCCTGATGGCGGGGCTCGACCTCGTGCTCGGCGCCTTCCGCGCCTGGGCGCCGGATTTTCTGGTCGAGATCGTCGCCTCGCTCAGCTTCCTGACGAATTTCACGGCGATCACCAAGGGCGTGATCGACCTCCGCAACGTCATCTTCTTCCTGTCGATGATCGGCATCTTCCTGTTCACCAACACGGTGATCGTCGATCTCAAGAAGACGGTCTGAGGCAACCATGGCCGAAAACACAGCACGCAAGCCGCTTGATCGCACCGCCGTCGCCGTCGCCGCGGTGGTGGTCGCGATCATCCTGTTCATCGCCATCAACATCCTGTCGAACGCTACGCTCAGGACGGCGCAGATCGACCTGACGCAGGACCGCCGCTTCACGGTGTCGGACGCGACGCGCGGCATCCTCGCCGCCATCGACGAGCCGATCACGCTGAAATTCTATGTGTCGGAACGGGTGCAGAGCATCCCGCAGCTTTCGACCTATGGCACGCGGGTGCAGGAACTGCTGCAGCAGTACCAGCAGCTCGCGCAGGGCAAGCTGAAGCTCGAGGTCTACAACCCGCAGCAATTCTCGCCGGAAGAAGACCAGGCGGTCGGCTTCGGCATCACCGCCCTGCCGGTCAGCGGCGCGGGCGACGTGATCTATTTCGGCCTCGCCGGCACCAACTCGACCGACGACGAAGACATCATCGCCTTCTTCTCGCCCGAGCGTGAGCCCTTCCTGGAATACGACCTGTCGAAGCTGGTCTACAACCTGTCGCGGCCGAAGAAGAGCACCGTGGCGATGATCTCGAGCCTGCCCATCGCGGCGGACCCGGCACGCCGCTACGAGCCCTGGGTCGCCTATACCCAGGCGACGCAGTTCTTCGACATCCGCACGCTCGGCGGCAACATCAAGCGTATCGACGAAGACGTCGACATGCTGCTGCTGGTTAACCCGACCGGCCTTGCCGATATCACGCTCTATGCCATCGACCAGTATCTGATGCGCGGTGGCAAGGCGCTGATCTTCGTCGACCCGCATCCCGAGGTGAACCCGGCGCCGCCGCCGCGCAACCCCGGCGAACCCTACACCCCGCCGGCCAACCATTCGCTCGGCAAGCTCTTCGCCGCCTATGGCGTCAACGTGCCGCTGACCGAGGTCGTGGGCGACCGCATCGCCGCCCAGCGCGTGGCCGCCATGTCGGGCGGGCGCCGCGTGACGACCGACTATCTGCCCTGGCTGTCGCTGACGCCGATCTCGGTGAAGCGCGACGACGTGG
>CAXNFA010000245.1:0-3922 GCA_964201105.1 Alphaproteobacteria bacterium
GAACAGTCCGGTCGTCCGGGCCAGTGCCCCCGCGTTGCTCGAGGCAATGGCAAGGCGCCGCACGCCATCCGGCCCGGCGGCAACCGTAACAGTGGCCGGCGCCTCGTTGTTGATCGAGCCCGACAGGCGCAGGGATTCCAGCCGTGTCCCATAGTTGGCATCACCGCTGGCGTTGATGACCGAGCGCGTCTCACTTAGCACGAGTTCTTGCACCTGGAGAGACAGTTGAACCGGCGGAATGTCATCATCCGCGCCGTTTGTCTCCGACGTGCTGTCGAAATAGGCGTCGAGATAGGGAGCGACATCAAGTCTGCGTCCGCCAATCGCCACCGTGTTGCCGCTCGCAGCAGGCGTGACGGTAGCGGAAATGTCGTTGCCGGCGAAGGCAAGCCGCGTGAGATTAAGGCGCAGCAACGCATTGCTGGGGTCAAGCTCCACCTCGCCCTGTGCCACGAGGTCGGGGCCGCGGGCGTCAATATCCTGCAGGATGAAACCACCAGCCGGTCGCGGCCGCGTGGTCATACGAACGCGGGCCGTCTGTCCGACCTGCTTGCGCCACTTGATGGCCCCGATATCGACACTTGCGGACGTCAAGTCGAGATCGACATTGGCGGCGGACACCTTCTGCGCCGCGGTCTGGGCCGTCAGGGCAACACCAACCGTGCCCTTGACGACGTCGCCGGTTTCCAGCGCCAATGCCTTGCGGCCGGCATCATCCAGTTGCGTGCGCAAGGTGACCTGGCCATTTGGTGTTCGGCTGTCGAAACTCTCCGTCCAGCTTACATCTGCGGGTACGCCGTTCAAGGTGACGCTGCCCTTCGTGGCCAGGCCGGCTGCGGTGACTTCAATGCTCAGGGCAGCATTGGCAATATCGACCGCCCCGAAAGCCTTGTTCCAGGTGCCGTCGCGAATGTTGGCCGCCGCGGCGAAGCGGACATCGTCGGCCTTGAGCTTGTCGGCGAGCGGGAAATTGAAGCGCGCGCGCGTCGCCGACACGCCGCCGAGCGAGGACGGCTCAAGACCAAGCCGTCGAGTCAGGCCAAGCGGTGGCAAATCCAGAATGCGAAGCACTTCGCGATTGGCGCCGCTCGCAACCATCTCGATCGTGCCGGTCCACAGCCCGTCGCGGCCGGTGCCAGGTTCCAGCCTGACCGTTCCTTCGGGAATGGCGAGATCGCCAAGTTGCCCGGATTGAAGGGTGAGATCGAGCAGCGCAGGCGTGATCCTGACGTAGCCCTGCGCCTCGCGAACCGGTGGCATCTGGGCAATGTAGGACGCACTGATGCCGAAGAATTCGCCGGTGATCTCCATGGAGTCAGGTTTCACATCGCCGCTGTCGATTTCCGCCGCCGACAATTTCACCCGCACATTGCCGCGCCGCACGGTTCCCTGTTGCAGATTGGCGAAGACCCAGGCCCGGGCCCCGGTCGCCATCGACGGCGGCCAGTACCGCTTGACATCAGGCACCGTCAGATTGGCGAATGTCCCGGTGAAATCGACGTCGGGCGTCGCCTTGTCGGTCACCATCCGCCCCTTGATCTCAATGCGGCCGGCACCGATCTCAATGCGCAGTTGCTCAAACGTGGTCAGGTGCGCTCCGGCGTCAAAGCTGCCGACCGCGCGCAGGCCGGTCACCGGCGCTGGCTCTGGGTAGAGGTTGGCCAGAATGAGTTGCCCGCCACCGCCCGACAGGTCGAAGTCGATCCGGTCGGGCTGCCCGTCCGATGCGACGCCGACCGTCACTGAGCCGCCAACCGGCAAGGCCAAAGCCTTCAGCTCTGCAAAGGACGGCCCCTGGTTTGCCAGCGCCGCAGGAACTAGGTTCTCGAAGGTGATGTAGGACTGCAGGCGGCGCGAGCCATGGTCGAAGCGGGAGGCAATGGCGATCTGGACGGGATCACCTCCCACCAGCAAGGCCAGCCTCAAGTCGCCGCGGATGCCCCCTTCGTCGCGGTTGAGGAAGAGATCCGCTGCCGGCGCGCGCCAGACGGCACCGGCCAGCCTGTCGTCGAAGGTAATGTCGGCATCGCGCACAGCGACCCGGGTCAATGCCGAGCCGGTGCGGCCCGCCTCGGGCGGCAGGGTCAGATTGGCGAGAAAATTGACGAAGGCTTCATTGCTCGCCTGTGGCAGGTCGTCGCCCTGGCCCAGCAGCACCTCGAAGGTGCCGTCGGCATTGCGAGCGAGCCGCATGACCGGCCCCTGCAGGTCGATGCTCGTCGGCTCGAAACGTCCCCGCACCAGCCCTGCCCCACTCAGCGACACTGCCATTTGCGGCAAACGGGCGGCCTCGGCCCCCGCGGCGTCGCGGAAGCGGACATCAACCAGGCTGATGCCGACGCCGCGTTCGAAGCCCTGCCAGGCAAGGATGGTGTCGCCGATCTCGATGCGCAGGCCGTCTGCACCGCCAAGCGACATGGCGTCCTGCAGATAGGGCGTCAGGAAGGCGAGCGAGATTGGGCCTGCGGACAGGCGCCAAGCGCCGGCCGCCACAATAAGGGCAAGCCCGGCAATGACGGCGCCGGCCAGACGAAGGACGAGTTTACTTAGAGACCAGATCAATGTTTGCTGTCTGACAATCGGCCCCTACCAAGGTAGGCCATTGTCGCGCCCGGCTTTAGCGCATAACGAGAGAGCATGCACGCAATTCCATGGGTTGACCAACTTGGCCCCCTGCCGCGCCCCCATTCACCGGCGCAGGCGGAAGACGGCCGCGCCACGCTGGCCGAAGCGATCCGGGAGCAGGACGATGCCACTCTCGCCGAGCAGGTTTCGGAGGCGCTGGCAATACCGGCGGTCCGCACCCTGTTCGATGCCCTGATGGGCAACAGTCCTTTTCTCAGTCATTGCATTCTACGCGATCCGGGCTTCCTGCGCCCGCTTCTTGCGCAAAAGCCGACGGCGACCCTCGCCGGCATTCTTGAGGACATACGCAAGGCCCCGGCGGAAGTTGCGGGGCTCGATACGGCGGCTGCCCGGTCCGCCCTGATGACGCGGCTGCGGGTGGCCAAAAGCCGCGCCGCGCTTCTGATTGCCGTGGCCGACGTGGGTGGCCTGTGGCCGCTTGCCCAGGTGACCGGGGCGCTGTCCGACCTTGCCGACACAGCGGCCAACGCCGCCCTCAGCCTGCTGTTGCGCGAGGCCGCCGCCAAGGGGGATCTCGTTCTTCCCAACCCGGATGATCCAGTCCAGGGATGCGGCTTCTTCATCCTGGGCATGGGCAAGCTGGGCGCTCGCGAGCTCAACTATTCGAGCGACATCGACCTGATCTGCCTGTTTGACCCTGAAGTCGTCGACTATCGCGGCAGCCGGGGGATTCAGGACTGCTTCATCCGTATGACCCAGGGGCTTGTCGCGCTGCTACAGGACCGCACGGGCGATGGCTATGTCTTCCGCACCGACCTGCGCCTGCGGCCGGATCCCGGCGCCTCGCCAGTCGCGCTTTCAGTGCTTGCCGCCGAGACCTATTACGAAAGCGTCGGCCAGAACTGGGAGCGGGCCGCGATGATCAAGGCCCGCCCCATCGCCGGCGACATCGCCGCCGGTCTGCTTTTCCTTGGACAGATCAGCCCGTTCATCTGGCGCAAGCATCTCGATTTCGCGGCCATCACCGACATTCACTCGATCAAGCGGCAGATCGAGGCGCGCGGTGGACACCGCGCCGTCCAGGTTGCCGGCCACAATGTGAAGCTCGGCCGGGGAGGCATCCGGGAGATTGAGTTCTTCGTCCAGACCCAGCAACTCATCGCTGGCGGGCGTGATGCGCGCCTGCGCGATTCCAGCACCTGCGGCGCGCTGGCGGCGCTGGCAGCGACGGACCGCCTGTCCGCTGACGTCGCCGCGGACATGACGGCCTCCTATGAATTTCTCCGCCGGGTTGAGCATCGCCTACAGATGATCAACGACGCCCAGACCCAGTTGC
>CAXNFA010000246.1:0-3917 GCA_964201105.1 Alphaproteobacteria bacterium
GATCAGGACGAACAGGCCATAACGTTCCGTGCGCTGCAGCTGGATGGCGAGCGACATCGGCAGCAGGCCCACGGCAACGCGGCCGCCATCAAGCGGCGGCAGCGGGATCATGTTGAACAGCGCCATCACCACATTGATGAGCACGCTGAACAGCAGCATGTTGTCTGCCCACTTCTCCGCCGCATCGGGCAGCAGGCCGGTGAAATGCAGTAGCACCCCGGACGCCAGCGCGAGCAGGACGTTGGTGCCTGGCCCGGCGGCGGCCACCCAGACCATGTCGCGCTTGGGCTGGTAAAGCCGGGCGAAGTTGACGGGCACCGGCTTCGCATAGCCGAAGGGCACGCCGAAGCCGACATAGAAAAGCAGCGGCAGCAGGACCGTGCCGAAGGGGTCGATGTGGCGGAGCGGGTTGAAGGTGAGCCGCCCCAGCCGCTTGGCCGTGTCGTCGCCGAATTTCAGCGCCATCCAGCCGTGCGAGGCCTCATGGAAGGTGATGGCGAGCAGCACGGGCAGAACCCAGGTCGAATGCTTGAGCAGCAGGCCGAGCGGATCGGCCATCAATTCGCTCATGCCGCCACCCGCGCCAGCAGCGCATCGACCTCGGCGATGGCCGCCGCCCGGTCGAAGCCCGATGGCGCCCCCGCACGCGCGAGTGCCGAGGCGGTCAGCCAGCGCAGCCGCGCGTCCTGCGTCATCGGCAGCAGGGCGTCCGCGACCTCGCGCATCTCGGCCATGTCGCCGTTGCAGTGCAGTACGACATCGCAGCCGGCGGCGAGCGACGCCAGCGCGCGGTCGCCAAAGGTGCCGGGCAGCGCTTTCATGTTGGCGCTGATGTCGTCGCTCATCAGCAGGCCGTCGAAGCCGATATGGTCGCGGATGATCGACGAGATCACCAGCGGCGACACGGTCGCCGCGTTGTTGGGGTCGATCGCGCTGTAGACGACATGCGCCGTCATCGCGAGCGGCATGTCGCCCATGGCGCGGAAGGGCGCGAAGTCGCTCATCTTCAGCTCGGCCAGCGGCGTGTCGACACGCGGCAGCGCCTCATGGCTGTCGGCGGTGGCGCGGCCATGGCCTGGGATATGCTTGATCACCGGCAGGACGCCGCCTTCGATCAGGCCGACGCAGGTGGCGCGCCCCAGCCGGGCGATGCCCGCCGGCTCGTGTCCGAGCGCACGGTCGCCGATGATCGGATGGGCGCCCGGTTGCGGCAGGTCGAGCACCGGCAGGCAATCCACATTGATGCCAGCCCGATGCAGGTCGTCAGCGATCAGCCGCGCATTCAGCTTGGCCGCATGGACCCCCGCCTGGACGTCGAGTTCGGCCAGCCGCGCGAAGCCGGCCGCGGCCGGCGGCTTGCGCCAATGGGGTGGACCCAGCCGTGTCACCCGGCCGCCTTCCTGGTCGATCAGCATCGGCGTGTCGGCCCGGCCCGTCAGGTCGCGCAAGGAATCGGTCAGCGCGCGCAGCTGCGCCGGTTCGCGGCAGTTGCGCGCGAAGAGAATGAAGCCGAGCGGATTGAGCTCCTTGAAGAAGCTGCGTTCGTCCGGCGTCAGGGTCAGGCCGGACAGGCCGAAAAGAACGGGGGCGGTCATGACGAAACTCTCATGGCACCATAGATAAGGCGTCACAGGCTGGTGCGATAGCCCAGGCTCCATCGTCCGCGCCGTCGGGCACCGGAAAGGCCTTCATCTCCTCCAGCAAAGCACCCAGCGTCGTCGGCGGAATTGTCGATCTGGCGTAGGAACGGTGCAAGGAAATGGGCACGCATTCGCGGAAGTTGCGCACAGGATGCGCTCCACTACCGCGCTGGAGCGCATCCCGAATCATCACGCCCTCCCTCAAGGGAGGGCGTTTGTACCTTTACGGCCGCACGACGATGCAGCCGAGGTTGCGTGCGCGCAGCGCTTCGCAAGCGCTCTGCGCTGCGGCAGCGTCGGCGAAGGGCCCTGCCTGCAGACGATGGAACACGCCTTTGCCAGCGCCCAGATCGACGGCGGCGTAGGACGCTTCAAGCCCGCCGAGCAGGTCGCGATTGCCGGCCTGGACGCGCAGCCAGCCTTCGCGCGCCGCTTCGACGGTTCGATGCGCAGCGAGCTGGATCTTGAAGCCGCCGGCCCGGGCTGCGGCGCTGGGTGGCAGAGCGCTGACCGCGGCGGTCTGCTGCGGCGGCGTGGCCGGTGCCGGCACAGCGGGCGCTGCAAGCGGCGCGGTGCTGACGGCCGGCGGTGGTGTCGTGACGCCCGGCGCCGTTGCCGGCGCGGGCGTGCCGCCATTCAGGCGTCCGAGCGTGGTGAGTTGGTTGTCGCGCAGCGGCGGCGGCGCGGCCGGCATGTTGGCCTGCGGCGCAGTCGGCGCAGGGGCGACTGCAACGGGCGGCGGCGCGGGTGGCGTCTTGTCGACCTCGACCACGCGCGGCAGCGAATCGGCAATCTCAGCGGGCGGACGGGCGAGCGGCTCTTCCGGCCGGCGGCCCAGCGCCTGGCGATCGGGCTGGTCAAGCGCACCGCCTTCGGTCACGCCGTCGAACACGAGCTTGTCCTGGTGAGGCACGCGCATGCCACCCGGATCGCTCGGCGCTTCCTTGACGGGACCGGGTGCGGCGGCGACCCGCGGCGGCTCGCGCGCGGGCACGCTTTCGCGGCCGAACTCATAGCCCCACCAGAAGGCGCCGCCCATCAGCGCAGCGACAATGGCAACACCCACCATGATACCGCCGAAGCGATAGCGCAGGTCGGCGCGGCGGGTCTCCGCTTCCGCGGCGGTCTGGCGCAAGGGCGGAATGTTGAGTGGTGTGTCATCGCGATCCAGATCCTGGTTCGCGGGCGGCGGCGGCATATAGGCCGAGCGGTCGTCTGGGCTGAAGGTCATCCGCGCATCTCCTCGACGGGTTCGACGCCCAGCACTTCAAGGCCGGACGCGAGAACGGCAGCGACGCCCTGGATCAAAGCCAGCCGCGCCTTGGTGATCTCCGGGTCTCCTCCACTCAGGAACCGAAGTTCTGGCGCTTCGGTGCCCTGGTTCCACAGCGCATGAAACGCTGAAGCCACATCATACAGGAAATAGGCGATTCGGTGCGGCTCATGTGCCAGCGCGGCGCCTTCGGCCACGCGCGGCCACTGCGCCACGATCTTTATCAGCGCGGCCTGCGCCGGGTGAGTCAGATGCGCGAGGTTCGCCTTTGCCAGCGACGGCGCATCGGTCGGCACGCCGGGCGCTTCCGTCGCCGCGCGGCGCAGCACCGAGCGGATGCGCGCATGGGCGTATTGCACATAGAAGACGGGGTTGTCCTTCGACTGTTCCGTTACCTTGGCGAAGTCGAAGTCGAGCGCACTTTCCGGCTTCTGCGTCAGCATCATGAAGCGGACGACATCTTTGCCCACCTCATCCACGACATCGCGCAGCGTGACGAAATCGCCGCTGCGCTTCGACATTTTCACCGGCTCGCCCGCGCGCAGCAGCTTCACCAGGTTGCAGATTTTGACATCAAGCTCGCCCTGCCTGTCGGTCAGCGCCGCCACCGCCGCCTTGACCCGCTTGATGTAGCCGGCGTGGTCGGCGCCCCAGACATCGATCATGCGCGCGAAGCCGCGCTGATACTTGTCGCGGTGATAGGCAATGTCGGCGGCAAAATAGGTGAAGGAGCCGTCGGACTTCTTCAGCGGCCGGTCGACATCGTCGCCGAATTGCGTGGCGCGGAACAAAGTCTGCGGGCGTTCCTCCCAGTCGTCCGGCTTCTGGCCCTTGGGTGGCTCCAGCGTGCCGATATAGATGAGGCCCTTCTTCTCCAGGTCGGCGATCGCGGCAGCAATCGCGCCGGACTGGTGCAGCGTGCGTTCCGAGAAGAAGACATCGTGATGAATGCCCAACGCGGCGAGATCTTCGCGGATCAGCCCCATCATCGCGTCGACCGCCGC
>CAXNFA010000247.1:0-3906 GCA_964201105.1 Alphaproteobacteria bacterium
GCATTACAATGCCGAGCCCTTCAAGACCAAACTCGACACGCTGAACCTGCAGCAGATCGCGGAGAATGCCGGCTTCAAGGGCAAGAACGTCTTCTTCGAAACCATCCCGAGCGAACAGGCCGGCACGAAATATTACCGCGGCCAGTGGAACCTGTTCGGCGCCTGGAAAAAGTGACGAAGCGAAGAAGATTCGGTCGTCATGGTCGGGCTTGGCCCGACCATCCCCGAGTTTTTTGATCAAACCACTAACAATGCGTGGATGCCTGCGCCGACCATGACGCTTCAGGGTTGAAGCGTCACTTCACCGCGCCATTGACATACAGCGTCTCGGCATAGGTCTTCGGCGTGCGGCCCTCGTCGGCGATGGCGAAGTCCTTCGTCATGGTCGCCAGCATCGGAGTCTGCGGGAAGGATTTCGCCTTGGCGAAGCCGCATTCCACCGCCACCGACTGCAGCTCCAGTTCATGCATTGTCGTCATGAAGGGCTCGGCGTTGAACTTGGTGCCCCAGCGGTGCCAGGCCGCATCGAAGGCGTCCTTGGCGTAATACTGGCGCGATTCGCAATGCACCATCACGCCGCCGGGGCGCAGCAGGCGCCGGGCTTCCTTGAAGATGTTGCGGATCGCCTTGCCCGATGTCTCGTGCAGGATGATGACCGAGGTGATCAGGTCGAAGGAGCCGTCGGCAAAGTCCGTCTTCTCGCCATTCTGCTGGCTGAAATGGACGGGCAGGCCGGCGTCCTCCGCCAGCACATGCGCCCAGCGCAGGCAGGGCGCCGCGACGTCGATGGCATGCAATTCGGCCTTCGGGAAGGCGCGCGCGATGCCGAAGGTGGAATGGCCGACGGTGCAGCCGATGTCGAGGATGCGCTTCGGCTTCAGGTCGGGAAAGTTGCGCTGCACGAATCCGGCGAGGCGGCTGCCCACATCGGCATTGTCTGCGCCCTTGAAGCTGTGACTGGTGATCGTGCGGTCATAGAGCGCACCGGCATAGACATCATCATCCGTCAGCTCGGTGTGGTAGTTGCCGGGCATGCAGTGGATGTCGACGGCGGTCAGATAACCCGGCGCCTCGACAGCGGGGTTCAGCCGCAGTGAGCCCTTCGTCTTGCCGCGCGAAATCTTGCGGGCCTTTTCGATCAGGTCGGGCAGCTGCCGTTCGACAATGCCGCCGCCCACTTCATACATGTCTTCCTGGGCGATGCGACGCAGCGCGCTGCGCATGGCATAGGGCTCGGTGGTCTCCCACAGTGACTGCAGCTCCCAGCGGTCGGGCGCCCGGCCGTGCTTCTTGGTGAAGGCGGGCAGCGTCGCCCGTTCATAGACCTGCCTGTGCGCCGCCATCACCGGGCCGCTGACGAATTTGCGCAGGGCGGCTGACGCCTGCTCATGCGCGCGTTCGTCATGGGTGGAGGAAAAAAGCGGCTTGGATGCTGCAGACATTGGAAAACCATCGCTCGGACGGGGATATTGGTCCCCAGTATGGAACAAACACCGTCGTTTTTGAACGGCCTCGCAATCCTTTGCGCACGGGCAGGCGGCCGCTACGATGGCGCCCCACCATTCTTACCGTCCAAGGGCCGCCATGACTGAAGTCCACAAGCGTTATGTTCTTGCCGCCTATCCCGATGGCACACCCAAGGAAAGCGACTGGAAGCTGGAAACCGGCCCCATACCGGTGCCCGGCCCGGGCGAGTTCCTGGTGCGCACCGTGTTCCTGGCGCCGGAGCCGCGCCTGCGGCTGATGATGAATCCGACCAACGACAGCAACCGTGGCATGCGCCCGAACGGCGGCATGACCGACATCGGCAGGATCATGCCCTGCACGCTGCTGGGTGAAGTGGTCCAGTCAAATGACCCCGACTACAAGCCGGGCGATGTGGTGGAGGGCTTTCTTGGCTGGCAGAACTACGCCATCGCGACACGCCAGGGCTTCAGCGCCAAGAACAATCCGAGCGGCGTGGCGAAGATGGACCTCTCGCTCGGGCCCATGTCGGCCTTTGTCAGCGTGCTCGGTATTCCCGGCCTGACCGCTTTCCTCGCCTTGCGGCATGAGGGCAAGGTGAAGCCGGGCGAGACCGTGGTTGTCACCAGCGCAGCCGGCACCGTGGGCTCGGTCGCGGCCCAGCTGGCGAAGCTCGCCGGTGCGCATGTCGTGGGCCTCACCTCCACCGACGAGAAATGCGAACACCTGCTCAACGATCTCGGCCTCGACGTCGCCATCAACTACCGCAAGGAAAAGGATCTGGCCGCGGCCATCCGAAAGGCCTGCCCCAGAGGTGTCGACTATTATTTCGACAATGTCGGCGGCGAGATGGCCGATGTGATCAAGGCGCAGCTCAATCCCGGCGGCCGCGTCACGCGCTGTGGCATTGTCGCCAAATACAACAAGGACACGAGCCAGTGGCGGCAGTCCGACGAATTCGCTGGCCAGTTCACCATCCACGACCATGTTGCGGAATATGATAGCGGTCGCAGGGAACTCGCCCAGCTGGTGAAGTCCGGCAAGCTGAAATATGCCGAGGAAATCTTCGATGGCTTCGAGAAGATCCCGAAGGTCTTCATCGATCTGCTGAACGGCAAGAACACCGGAAAATTCCTGGTGCGTTGCGCGCCGGACCCCAAGGGCACGCGATGAGGGGCACGCGGTGACCGCAGCCCCGAAGCCCCCGCGCGCCGAGGCGCGGGCGGGGGCCGATCCCTATGCCTGGCTGCGCGATGAGCAGTGGCAGGCCGTGATCGCCGACCCGGCGAAGCTGACGCCCGCGATCCGCGCCTATCTCGAGGCGGAGAATGCCTACACGGATCTCGTCCTCGCACCGCTCGGCGATTTGCGCGCCAAGCTGGTGGCCGAGATGCGCGCCCGCATCAAGGAAGATGATTCCTCGGTGCCGGTGCCGGACGGACCCTTCGCTTACTATTCGCGCTATATCCCCGGTGGTCAGCATCCGGTCTTCTGCCGCAGCCCGCGCGACGGCGGCGCGGAAACCGTTCTTCTCGACGGAAATGCGGCGGCCGAAGGCCTGGCCTATTTCCGCGTCGGCGCGATGCAGCACAGCCCCGATCATCGCCGGCTTGCCTGGACCGTCGACACGGCGGGCTCGGAAATCTTCACGCTCTATGTGCGCGACCTCGAAAGCGGCGCAATGCTGGGCGCCCCGGTCACCGGGGTGCATGGCGGCAGCGTCGCCTGGGCGAATGACAGCGCGACGCTGTTCTACACGCAGCTTGATGCGCAGCATCGGCCGACCAAGGTGTTCCGTCATGCGGTGGCCGGCGCGCCGGACAGTGATGCGTTGGTGCATGAGGAAAAGGACGCGGCCTTCTATCTCGGCCTCGGCAAGACCGAGAGCGAGAAGTTCATCGTCATCGGTGCGTCGAGCCACGCCAACACGTCCGAATCCTGGCTGCTCGATGCCGATGCGCCGCTGGCCCAGCCGGTGCTCGTGGAACCACGCGCCGACGGCATCGACTATGACGTCAGCCATCGCGGCGACCGGCTCTATATCCGCACCAATGCGGACGGGGCCGAGGATTACAAGATCGTCACGGCTCCCGTCAGTGCGCCGGGCCGCGCGCAATGGCGCGACCTGGTTGGCCATCGCGACGGCGTGCTGATCCGTGGCATCGAACTCTACCGCGACTGGCTGATCCGCTCGGAACGCGCCGACGCGCTGCCGCGCCTCGTGGTGCGCCATCTCGACAGCGGTGACGAACACACGATTGCCTTCGATGAAGAGGCCTATGACCTGTCGCTGCAGGGCGGCATGGAATTCGCCGGCGACACGCTACGCTTCTCCTATTCCTCGATGGCGACGCCGTCGTCGATCTTCGACTATGCGATGGCCAGCCGGACGCGCACCCTCCGCAAGCGCCAGGAGGTGCCGAGCGGACACAACCCGGACGA
>CAXNFA010000248.1:0-3889 GCA_964201105.1 Alphaproteobacteria bacterium
CGATAGGACTCGTCGTCCGTGCCGCCGGCGGGGAGCAGGCTGGCGGCCATGCTACTGCGCCGCTTCCGCGACCGGCGCGGCCTGGCGGCGGCGCGCAAGCTGGTTGCCCAGTTCGGCGATCGCGGCGTTGGACCGATGTGCGATGCGGCCCAGCGAGACCGAGAGGCGGTTGTAGGCGATCACCGCCGGGATGGCGGCAACGAGGCCGAGCGCGGTGGCGAACAGCGCCTCGGCGATGCCGGGCGCGACGACGGCAAGGCTCGTGTCCTGCGACGCCGCGATGGCGGAAAAGCTGTTCATGATGCCCCATACCGTGCCGAACAGGCCGACGAAGGGCGCCGCCGAGCCGACGGTGGCGAGGAAGGGGATGCCGGATTCGAGCCGCTTCAGCTCATCCGACAGGCCGGCGCGCATTGCGCGTTCGATGCGGTCGCGCCGTTCGGCGCGAGTCTCGCCGGGGTCGCTGCGGTCGTTCCATTCGCGCAGGCCGAGCGGCAGCAGCCGGGCGCCGATGCCAGGCACCGAGCGGCCCTGGACAATCGCGTCGGCACGGACGGCCGAGCCAAAGCTTTCCGCCTCGCGGCGCAGGCGGATCAGCCGGATGCCCTTGTCGAAGATGATGCCCCAGCACCCGACCGAGACGAGAACCAGCAGCACCATGACCGCCTTGACGACGGGGTCGGCCTGAAGGAACAGGCCCACGAGAGACAGGTCGTGCGTCACGGTTGATACCCTTGATCAAAAGAAGGCGTCGGGCGGTGCTGCACTGCCGAACAACCGCACCATAGTGCGAACGACATGCAATCGCAAGACGTGCACCAAGGTGTCGCAGGTCATGGCCGACCCTGCCCTACTTGCCGAACGGAACCGAGGTGCGGGAGCTTATCCGCAGCCGGTCGATGCAGCCGGTCTGGTCGGACCCGTCGGCCCTCCAGGCGACCACGTCGATGACGAGGGTCCGGCCGATCGAGACACCCCAGTTGCGACTAATTCTTAGACCGCTATAGCGAATCTGTCCGGGGTATGTAAATAAGAATCATTATTAGTTTTAGCGGACAGGCCGGGCGGGCGGGGCCTGGCGTCAGCGGGCGGCGGTGTCGGCCGGCGAGAGCTGGTAGGTGGGGAGCAGGCGGCCGGTGGCGGCCAGCACCTGGTGGCGGGCGATCATCAACGCGACTTCGGCATCCACCAGCGCGGCCCGCGCCTGGAACACCTCATTCTCGCCGTTGAGCACGTCCAGCAGCGTGCGCTTGCCGAGCTGGAACTGCTCGTAATAGGCGGCCAGTGCCGAGTCGGTGAGCTTCACCTGGTCCTGGAGCTGGGGCACGCGCTCGCTTGCCACCGTGTAGGCCGACCAGGCGACGCGCGTCGTCTGCTCGACCGTGCGTCGGGCCTCGTATTCCCTCTGTTGCGCTTCCACGCGCCGCGCCTTGGCCGCGCCGAGGCGGGCGGTGTCGGCGCCGCCGCGATAGAGGTTGTAGGTCATCACGACGAGCGCCGAGGCATCGTTGTTGGGGCCCGGTGTACCGCCGGCATTCTCGTTGCGCGACCCCTGCACCTGCAGGGCAAAGCGCGGCTGGAACGGGGCCTCCGCTGCCTCGGCATCGAAGCTGCTGGCCCGCGCCGCCTCGCGCGCCGCGCTGAGCTGGGGGTTGGTTTCGACCGCAGCGGCCACCACCATGTCCATGTCGCCCGGCATGGTGTCGAGCGCCATGAGCGGACGCGACACGTTGCCCGGCGCATCGCCCACCGCTTCGAGATAGGCGGTGTCGGAATCGCGCAGCCGGCCCGTCAGCTGCGCGCGCGTGGCTTCCGTCAGCGCGAGGCGGCCCTTGGCCTGGTCGAGGTCGGCCGTCCCGTTGGTACCGGCATCCACACCGGCCTGTAGCTTGTCGACCACATCGCGATGGCGCTCCACATTGGTGTCGGCCAGCGCCAGCGTCTCGCGGTCGCGCAGCACGCCGAGATAGGCGGCGACGGCGCGCAGACCAATAACCTCGCCCGCCGCGAGCACGCTGAAATCGGCCGCGCCGGCGCGGGCCGAGGCGCCTTCGACCCGGCTGCGCGTCTCGAAGGCGTCATAGATCATCTGCTGCAGGATGATGCTGGATTCGCCGCGGAAATAGTCGTCGCTCTGGCCGCTGCCGGGGGCGCGGCTGGCGCGCGCACGCGTCGTCGAATTGTCGCTGCGGGCATAGCCGCCGCCGGCGCGCAGATCGAGCGTGGGCAGGAAACCGGCCCGCGCCTCGCGGATGCCGAAACCGGCGGCGCGGCTCGACGCCTGGGCCGCGAGCACGGTGGGATGGGTGCGGATGGCGATTTCCACCGCCTCGCCCAGCGTCTGGGCGGAAGCCGGCGCGGCAAGGGCAGCCGCGAGCAGAACGCCCAGGCCAACGGCCCGCAACGCGCCGGACCGGCACTTGCCTGAATTTCTGCTGAACACCCCAACCCCCACAGTCGCGTGCCGCATCATAAAGCGTTTTTCCCGTTTCGGCATCGCGTTTACATCGCCTCCCGCCGGGCGTTGAAGGCGACGGAAATGCGCGGCCGGCTGCCGCGATAGGGATAGACCTCGTGCGGCAGATAGCTGGGGAACACCAGGCAAAGCCCGGCGCGCGGCTGCACCGCATAGGACTGCGGCGTCAGATCGGGAAAAAAGGACATGACGGCGCCAAGATTGGGGTGCTGCAGCACGAAGGCGCCGCTGTCCGCCGTGTCGGGATCGCCCGCATCGACATAATAGACGCCCGACCAGGTGCAGCCCGGATGGATGTGCACGCGGTTGAAATGCCCGGTGCGGTTGACGTTGGCCCACAGGGTGAGGCGCCAGCGGATCGCGTCCTTGCCGCCGGTCTGGCGATAATAGAGCGCAGTGGCCTGGTTGATCTGGGCGCCGATGCGGCCGATCAGCGCCTGGCCCGCTTCGCCTGCCCAGCGATCGAAGTCGCCCTTTGAATGCCAGCCGCCGGCGTTGGAGCGCTGCTCGCCCCCATCCTGCTGCTCCTGCGCCAGGATTACGGCCCGCAAGCGGTCGTTGAGGCCGCTGTCATCGGCCCATTGATGCTCGAGCACGGGCGTGCCGAACAACTGCGCGACACGCTTCTTCTCCAGTGCCGGATCGGCAGCCACGGACGTTTCGGTCATGGTCAGGGCAGGCTGATTATTGCGTCGGTGATGTCGTTGTCGATGGTGATGACGGCAGCGCCGCCGCCCACGACATAGCGGGTCGCCGCCTGACCATCGACCGTCACCTGCGACGAACTGTCGAAGCCATTGATGTTGAAGAAGACCGAATTGGTGCTGTCGCCGAAGACCACAAGCTCGTCGGTGTCGGACACGGCCAGCAAGTCTTGCAGCTTGAGAGACAAGCCATTGTCGCCGCCATTGAGGTTGATGCGCTCAATGCCGCGCAGATTGCCATCACCCAGGTGGATGCCCGATTCGGCGCCGAAGAAGTCGAGCAGGTCGTTGCCGCTGCCGCCGTTGGCCATGAGGAAATTGTCGCTGACGACCCGCAGGATGTCGTCGCCAGCGCCGCCGAACAGCGCATCGGCGCCGCCGTTGCCGACCAGGATGTCGTTGCCGCCGCCGCCGACCATGTTGTCGGCGCCATTGGTGCCCGTCAGCGTGTCGTTTGCACTGGTGCCCGCCTGGGTGACCGCGCCGGTGAAGTTTCCGCCGTAGATCACATAGGCAGCGCCAGACGCTGTGCTGGCGCCATCGTCGCCCGCAGCGCCGACCAGAATGTCCTGGAACCCGTCGCCATTGACATCGCCCGCGCCATTGACACTGCCGCCGAGCTTGCCCTCCGCCGTGACACCGTCGAAGCGGAAGCCTCCCAGCGAGCTGGCCGAAAAGGAGTTGCTGCCTTCCAGGTGGGTGCCGCCAA
>CAXNFA010000249.1:0-3888 GCA_964201105.1 Alphaproteobacteria bacterium
CGTCACCAAGAACGAATACTGGGGCCTTCGCAGCCTCACGTTCCGGATCAAGAAGAACCGGAAGGGCCATTACGTGCTCCTGAACCTCGACACGCCCTCGGCGGCGCTCAAGGAAATGGAACGCAACATGGGCCTCCATGAAGACGTGATCCGTCACCTCACCGTCCGCGTCGAAGAGCTTGAGGAAGGCCCGTCGGCCATCCTGCGCAACAAGGGCTCGCGCGAAGACCGTCCGCGCGGCGAGCGCCGTGGCGGCCGTGGCTTCCGCGACGACGACGACAGTTATGGCGACCGTGGCGATCGCGGGGATCGCACCCCCGCCGCCGTTGCGGTTGAAGCCGAAGGAGACGCGGCATGAGCGAAGGTCGCACTGAAGGCGGCAAGCCGGCGGGCCGCGCCCGCCCCTTCTTCCGCCGCCGCAAGTCCTGCCCCTTCTCGGGCAAGGATGCGCCAAAGATCGACTACAAGGACGTTCGCCTGCTCAGCCGCTTCATCTCCGAGCGCGGCAAGATCGTCCCGAGCCGTATCACCGCCGTTTCGGCCAAGAAGCAGCGCGAACTCGCCCAGGCGATCAAGCGCGCCCGCTTCCTCGGCCTGCTGCCTTACGTTCTCAAGTAAGGCGAGAGGAGCAAGAATATGCAGGTTGTCCTGCTCGAACGGGTCGAAAAGCTCGGCCAGATGGGCGACGTCGTCAAAGTGAAAGACGGCTTCGCTCGCAACTACCTCCTGCCGCAGAAGAAGGCTCTGCGCGCGACCAAGGCGAACATGGAGCAATTCCAGGCGCGCAAGTCGCAGCTGGAAGCCACCAACCTTGAACGCCGCACGGAAGCCGAGGCGGTGGCCAGCAAGATGGGCAACCTGACGGTTGTCCTGCTGCGCCAGGCCAGCGAAGGTGGCCAGCTGTATGGCTCGGTCACCTCGCGCGACATCGCGGAAGCGGTGACGGCGGCCGGCTTCTCGATCCTGCGCAATCAGGTCGAGCTGAACATCGCGATCAAGAGCGTTGGCATTCACCAGGTTCAGGTTCGCCTGCACCCGGAGATCGCCCTAAAGGTCAGCGTCAACGTGGCGCGCTCCGAAACCGAAGCCGACGCGCAGGTCAAGGGCCTGCCGACGGGTGCGGCCGCGGAAGACCTGCTCGACGAAACCGAGACCGAGACCGAAGAGACCGCCACTGAATCGGGTGACAGCACGGCCGGTTGATAGCTAAGCTATCCACCGTGCCATGCTTCTGAAACAGCTTCTTCGCAATCTCATACAGATTGGCGAGCTTACGCTGATCGACAATAAGGGCCGGACGCACGTCTTCAAAGGCGTGCGATCCGGCCCTTCTGTTTCCGTCCGGGTGAAAGACGCGGCGACCGCGCGCCGCATCTTCTTCCACCCCAACCTCGCCATCGGCGAGGCTTTCATGGACGGCAAGCTCATTATCGAAAAAGGTGACGTGTACGAGCTGCTCGAGCTCTGCATGATGAATATGGAAGGCGGCCACGGCGACCACTGGCCGCAGCGCCTGATGAGCCAGCTTCGCCGCTGGAGTCGCCGGATCGCCCAGCACAATCCCGTCGGCCGCGCGCAAAACAACGTCGCCCACCACTACGACCTGTCGGACACGCTCTACGACCTGTTCCTGGAGCAGGACCGCCAGTATTCCTGCGCCTATTACATGAGCCCGAACGACAGCCTGGAGCGGGCGCAGGAGAACAAGAAGCGACACATCGCGGCGAAGCTGCTGCTGGAACCGGGGCAAAAGGTGCTCGACATCGGCTCCGGCTGGGGAGGCATGGGCCTTTATCTCGCCAAGGCCGCGGGCATCGACCTCACGGGCGTGACGCTTTCGGTCGAGCAGTACAAGGTTGCACAGGACCGCGCCGCAAAGGCAGGCCTTGCGGACCATGTGCGATTCAAGCTGCAGGACTATCGCCACGAGAGTGGCAAATACGACCGCATTGTCTCCGTCGGCATGTTCGAGCATGTAGGTGTCGGCCACTACCGCGAATTTTTCGAAAAGGTCCGTGACCTTCTCGATGAAGACGGCGTCGCACTGTTGCACACGATTGGCCGCGCCGATGGTCCGGGAGCCACCAACCCTTGGCTCGCCAAATACATTTTCCCCGGCGGCTACAGCCCTGCCCTGTCAGAGATTGTCCCCATCATCGAGCGGGCCGGTCTCTTCATCACTGATATCGAAGTGCTACGGCTGCATTACGCAACGACGCTGCGCGACTGGCGGCGGCGCTTCAACGAGAACCGCGACGCGGTGCGGGAGATTTACGATGAGCGATTTTGCCGCATGTGGGATTTCTATCTCGCCGGTTGCGAAACCTCATTCCGCTACGGCGGCCAGTTGAATTTCCAGATTCAGCTCGCACGCAAGCAGGACGCCGTGCCGCTGACGCGTGACTACATCACCGAGTGGGAAACGCAGCACATGGGCACCGTTGCGGTATAACGGAGTCACTGTCCCCGATATCCACAGGCATCTAACATCTTAAATGCTTACAGCGACCCATGATCGCTGTAGGTTGCGCGCATGGAACTGCCCCAGTTGCGCGACAACGTCACATCCATCGCCCCGCGGGACAGCCTCAGTGCGCTGCGCACGCAGCCCCAGAATATCGAAGCCGAGCAGGCACTTCTGGGCGCCCTTCTGATCACCAACGATGCCGCTGCCCAGGTGACGGGATTTTTGCTTGCGGAACATTTCTACGAGCCGGCACACGGACGCATTTATACCGCGCTCGCCGCGCTGATCGACCGCGGCCAGGTGGCCAACCCGACGACGCTGCGCGCCGTGTTCGAACGTGACCCCGCGCTGGTTGAAGTCGGTGGCGCCGAGTATCTCAAGCGCCTGACCGCCGCCGCCGTCACGATCATCAACGTCGAGGACTATGCCCGGCTGATCTATGACCTGGCGATGCGGCGACAGCTGATTTCCATTGGCCAGGACATGGTCAATATCGCCTTCGACGCGCGGCTGGAAGAAACCGCCACAGCGCAGATCCAGACCGCAGAAATGCGGCTCTACAGCCTGGCCGAAAAAGGCAAATACGAAGGCGGGTTCCAGTCTTTCAGCCAGGCGCTGACCGAAGCGGTGACCGATGCCGAGGCGGCCCGCAAGCGCGACGGCCACTTATCCGGCGTGACCACGGGTTTTCGCGACCTCGATGAAAAGCTCGGTGGCCTGCACCGCTCGGACCTTGTCATCCTCGCCGGCCGTCCCGGCATGGGCAAGACCGCGCTCGCCACCAACATTGCCTTCAACGCCGCGATCGCTCATCGCGATGCCATCAAGGAAGGCCGTGCCGATCTTTCCGAGGGCGCGGGAATCGCCTTCTTCTCGCTCGAAATGTCGTCGTCGCAGCTGGCGGCCCGCATCCTGTCGGAAGTCACCGGCATCACTTCGGAGCGGCTGCGCCGCGGCAACCTGACGACCGATGACTTCGACAACCTGGTCATGCAGAGCCAGCGCATCGAGGACTGCAACCTTTTCATCGATGACACGCCGGCGATTACCATCGCCACGTTGCGCGCCCGCGCCCGGCGGCTGAAGCGCCAGCATGGCATCGGCATGATTGTCGTCGACTACCTGCAGCTCGTTCGCGGCGCGGCCACCGCGCGCAACGAGAACCGTGTGCAGGAAGTCTCGGAAATCACGCAGGGGCTGAAGGCGATTGCGAAAGAACTGAACCTTCCCGTCGTGGCGCTGTCCCAGCTCAGCCGCCAGGTCGAGCAACGCGACGACAAGCGGCCGCAGCTGTCGGACCTGCGCGAATCGGGCGCCATTGAACAGGACGCCGACATCGTCATGTTCGTCTTCCGCGAAGAATATTACATGATGCGGACGCAGCCCGAGATGAACACGGCCGAGCACACCGAGTGGCAGGC
>CAXNFA010000250.1:0-3887 GCA_964201105.1 Alphaproteobacteria bacterium
CAGCCGCGCCGCCTATTGGGCGGGCCGCGCCGCCGCCGAAATGAAGGACGAGGCGCTGACCCGGCAGTGGTATGGCGATGCCGCCCGCTTCCCCACCACCTATTACGGCCAGCTGGCGCTGCAGGCGCTGAACGACGCGGCGGTGATGCCGCGCCTTGCCGACCCACGCCCGGAGCCGCAGGAGGTCACCGATTTCAACCAGCGCGAACTGACGAGGGCGGTGCGGCTGATCGCCGAGCTGGACGGAATCAAGGCGGTCGACGCCTTCGTGCTGCACATGGCCGATATCGCCAAGACCGATGCCGAACGACTGCAGGTGGGCCAGCTTGCGCGCAGCCTTGGCCGCAACGACCTGGCCGTGATGGTGAGCAAGCGCGCCTCGCGCGCCGGCACCGAATTGATGGCCGCCGGCTATCCGGTGATCGACCTGCCGCGGCAATATGTCGACGAGCCCTGGCTGGTGCTGGCACTGTCGCGCCAGGAAAGCCAGTTCGACCCCAGTGCGGTGAGCCCGGTGGGCGCGCGCGGGTTGATGCAGCTGATGCCGGAAACCGCGTCGCGCACGGCGAAAAGCATCAACCTGCCCTTCGCCGTCGAACGCCTGACCCGCGACCCCGAGTACAACCTGACCATCGGCAGTGCCCATGTGCAGGACCTGCTCGGCAACTACAACGGCTCCTATGTGCTGACGCTGGTCGCCTACAACGCCGGTCCGGGCCGCGCCCGGCAATGGATCGAGCAGTTCGGCGATCCGCGCTGGCCCGAGGTGGATGCCATCGACTGGGTCGAGATGATCCCCTTCGACGAGACGCGCAACTATGTCCAGCGCGTGATGGAAGCCATGGCCGTCTATCGCCAGCGCCTGGCCGGCGACGCGCCGGTGCGCGTCACGCTGAAGCAGGATCTGAAGCGGTAGCCTCAAACCTCGCCGCATCGTCCCCTCCCCCTTGCTGGGAGGGACAGCGCGAGGGTACCCCACGCTCACCCCACACGCCGACGATATTCGCACTCCCGCGGCCCCCCCCCCCACCCCAGCCCTCCCCGCAGAGGGGAGGTGGAAATTTGCGCGGGTTCTAAGCCGCGCAGGATTGTTCTAGGCTTCCGCCATGAACACGCCCGCCTCCGCCTTCCGCGAACGCCGCGTCACCACGGGTGACGGTCTTTCCCTTTACGTGCGCGACTATGGCGATCCGGCAAGCACGGCAACGCCGGTGCTCTGCCTGTCGGGCCTGACTCGCAACAGCCGCGACTTCCACGCCCTTGCCATGCGCCTGGCGCCGCAGCGCCGCGTGCTGGCGATGGATTACCGCGGGCGCGGCCAGTCGGACTATGACCCGGTCGTCACCAATTATCGTCCCGACGTCTATGCCAATGACGCGATCAAGGTCGCCGCCGACAGCGGCATCGAGCGCGTCGTGCTGGTGGGCACGTCGCTCGGCGGCATCGTCACCATGGTGCTGGCGGCGCTGAAGCCCGGCTTCATGACCGGCGCGGTGCTGAACGACATCGGCCCCGAGATCCCCGCCGAGGCCGCGGCCCGCATCGGCAGCTATACCGGCATCAAGGTACAGGTCGCCTCGATGGAAGACGCCGTGAAATCGGTGAAGGAACGCTATGCCGGCGCCTATCCAGGCCTTTCCGACGACCGCTGGCGCGCCATGGCGGAAGACGTCTTCATGCGCGACCCCGACGGCAGCTTCCGCCCGGCCTATGACCTGGGCATCGCCAAGGCCTTCGCCGAGACGGGCCGCCCCGCGGCGGCTGACATGTGGCCGCTGTTCCTGGCCCTGAAGGACATTCCCGTGCTCGCTATCCGCGGTGCGCTGTCGGACGTGCTGACGGCGGAGACCTTCGACAAGATGCTGGCGGCGAAACCCGACCTGCTGCGCGTGACCGTGCCCAACCGCGGCCATATCCCGCTGCTCGACGAGCCGGAATGTCTGGCCGGTTTCGACCGCTTTTTTGCCCGCGTCTGAGCTCGTGTCCTTCACCGAACATCATCAGCGCCTGCGCGACGGCTTGCGGCTTTACTACCGCGATTATGGCGAGCCGCGCTCCAGGCAGATTCCCGTGCTGTGCCTGACAGGGCTGACCCGCAACAGCCGCGACTATGAAGACCTGGCCCCATACCTCGCCGCGCAGGGCCGGCGCGTCATCTGTTCCGACTATCGCGGCTATGGCCGGTCCGACCGCGACCCGGAATGGATGCATTACCAGATCGAATATGACGCCGCCGACGCCATCGACCTGCTCGACGGGCTGCAGATCCCCCGCGTGCATATCGTCGGCACGTCGCGTGGCGGGCTGATCGCGATGATGCTCGCCGAAAGCCACCCCGACCACATCGCCGGCGCCGTCATCAACGATGTCGGCCCCGACGTGATCCATGGCGGCGCGAGCAAGATTGCCAAGTTCTTCGACCAGCCGCACGACTTTCCCGACTGGGCCAGTGCCACCGTGGCCTATGAGAAGTGGAGCGGCCCGGCAACGCCCGACCTGACACCGGAGGGCTGGGCGAAGCGGGCGCGGCAGACCTTTGTCGAATTGCCCGACGGCCGCGTCGCCTATGACTTCGACCCGGCACTGGGCAAGGCCTATCGCGCACGCGACAACACGCCCATCGGCTGGGAGAAATTCCGTGCCTTCGCCGGCAAGCCGGTGCTGGTGATTCGCGGGCAGTTCTCGGGCCTGCTGACACGCACAAGCTTTGAACGCATGGCGGAAGAACTCCCCGGTCTGCAACGCGTCGTGGTGCCCAATCGCGGCCATGTGCCCCTGCTCGACGAGCCGGCGGCGCTGGGCGCCATCGACCACTTCTTTGCCACGGTGCCCTGACATGCCGACCCTTGCCCCGCCCAGCGCGCTCGATGTCGCTGCCGCCGCGCAGCGCATCGCCGACGCCGTGGTGATGACGCCGCTGCTGGAATCCGACCTGCTGAATGCGGAACTGGGCGGGCGGGTGCTGGTGAAGGCCGAGGTGCTCCAGCGCACCGGTTCATTCAAGTTTCGCGGCGCCTACAACCGGCTGAAGCGCCTGTCGGCGCAGGAGCGCGAGGCCGGTGTCGTCGCCTATTCCTCCGGCAATCATGCGCAGGGCATCGCGGCGGCGGCGCAGAAGGTCGGCACCACCGCCATCATCGTCATGCCGGCGACGGCACCGGCCATCAAGGTGGCGCGCTGCAAGGCGCTGGGCGCCGTGGTTATCCTGCATGACGGCGACCGCGACAGCATGGTGGCGCGCGCCGAGGCGCTGGCCGGCGAGAAGAAGGCCGTGCTGGTGCCACCCTTCGACGATCCGTCGATCATCGCCGGCCAGGGCACCATCGGCCTGGAAATCGCGGCGCAGCTGCGCGCCCTCGGCGTAAAGCCCGATGCGGTGATCGTGCCCTGCAGCGGCGGCGGGCTGGCATCCGGCATCGCCCTGGCGCTGGAAGATTCGATGCCGGGCGTGGCGCTCTATACCGCCGAACCGGCGGGCTTCGACGACATGGCGCGCTCGCTCCGCGAAGGCGAGCGACTGACCAACGCGCCCGGTGCGAGGACGCTGCTGGACGCATTGATGGTGCCGCGGCCCGGCATGATGACCTTTCCCATCCTGCGGCGCCTGGCGCGCGGCGGCTTCGTGGTGAGCGATGACGACGCGCTGCGCGCCATGGCCAGGGCCTTTGTCCACCTGAAGCTGGTGCTGGAGCCCAGCGGCGCGGCGCCGCTCGCCTGCCTGCTCAACGGCCAGTGGAACCCGCGCGACCGCGTCACCGTGATCGTCGCCTCAGGCGGCAATGTCGAACCGGCCACCTTCGCCACCGCGCTCAATCGCTTCGCCTCATAACAACCGTCAGGGAGACTCTGCATGCCCAAGCCACGCACGGCCGTCGGCCATATCCTCT
>CAXNFA010000251.1:0-3856 GCA_964201105.1 Alphaproteobacteria bacterium
ATAGAGGTGCTGGGCCACAAGGAAGTCGATGTCTACGGCACCCACACGGGCGGCGGCATCGCCATGGAACTCGCGATCAACAACCCCAGGCTCGTGCGCAAGGTGATCATCGACGGCATCGGTCTCTACAGCGAAGAGACCAAGAAGGACATGCTTGCCAATTACACCCCGGAAGTGAAACCCGATGCCTTCGGCAGCCAGTTCAACTGGGCCTGGCATTTCGTGCGTGACCAGGATTTCTTCTTCCCCTGGTACAAGCGCGACGCCGAGCACCAGCGCATGCAGGGCCTGCAGGGCCCCGAGGAGCTGCACAACGCGGTGATGGAGGTGCTGAAGTCCATCACCACCTATCACCTCGGCTATCGCGCGTCCTTCCGCTATCCCAAGGCCGCCCGCCTGCCCCTGCTGACGCAGGAAACGATGATGATCTACACCGCGGCTGATCCGCTTGCCGTCTACAAGGACGAGGCGCTCGGGCTGGTGAAGCGGCTGGTGCCGGGCGAGGTGCCGAAAAAGGCGACCGAGGCCGACAAGGCCAAGGTCATCCGCGACTTCCTGGCCAAGCCCTGAGATTTCCTGACAGTCTTGCGTCCCTGTTCGGCTGGCGCCACGCCAGCCGAACAGCAGAGCTGAGCGCTTCTGACCGGGAATCCCTGCGCTACCTGGCACTGGCCAACGCCCTTTCCCGCACGCCAGAGGCCCTGCAGTCCTATGTGGAAGCGCCGCACGCCACGGTGGCGCGAACCTTGCGGCGGCTGGTCCAATGGGGGCTTGTCGTCAGGCATGCGACCCGTGGCAGCATCACGCTGAACCTGACCCCGGCAGGACGGCAGGCCTTGACCGAAGACCCGCTCTATCTGATCGCTGGCGACAACCCCGGCGACGCGCTGGCCGGCGGCATCACTGCGTTGGTCGACCGGATGCACAGCCGCAGCGGCAAGAGCTTCGGCGTCTGCCGGAGCTGCCACCATTTCCGGCCATCCGAGGATGGCGGGGCCCGCTGCCAGCTACTGCATCAACAGATCGCCCCTTCGGAAACTAGGCAGATTTGCATCGCCCACCAGACCGAAGCGGCTGCGCTGATGTCTGGCGCGGCACGGCGTCATCGCCGGCACACATAGGCATCTTGCCTTATGCGATTGCTGGCTTTCGCACGCGCGTGAACAGCAGCATGAGAAGCGAGACGACCGTGGCAGCCAAAACCGACATCGCCGGGCGCACCCCAGCCTCGAAGTTCACGTTGGACAGCAGGATGCGCAACGGATCCGCTGGTGTGCGCCAGGCGTACCAGCCGGCTTCGGCCAGCGCCGTCAGCAGCGGCGCAGCGACGGCGAGGACAACCAGCACCACGAGCCCCGGCGGGGCGCCGCGGCGATCGAAGGCGCGCCACGCCATCAGCCAGAAAAAGATGCCCGCCATCATCATCGGGCCGCTGACGTTGAACTTCGCCTGCATGAGGAAATGCACGACGCCCAGCAACGCTGCGACATATGCGAGACGGTGCAGGTTGCGCCAGCGCTTGCCGCCCAGCCGGCGCACCGCCGCATCAAGGGACGTTGCACCAAGCACGGCCAGGATGAGAAGCGCGGCAAAGCCGACCACCAGATAGGGCCGCTTCACCACCTCTTCCATCACCTTCGCCACATCGAACATGAGGTCGATGCCGAAGAGGAGGAAATGCGCCAGCGCCCAGGCCAGGGCACCGACGCCGATCATGCGCCGCACCTGGATCAAGCGCGGCCAGTTCAAGATCTGACGCGCCGGCGTGATGGCCAGCGAGAGGAGAAGGAAGCGCAAGGCCCATTCACCGGCATGGTGGATCGCCACGCTCATCTCGGGTGGCGGGCGATCGCCGCGCCAAATGGCATCAACCACGAAGGCTATCGCTGGCGCCATCAGCACCAGCAACACGGCGATACGCAGCAGCGAGAGCTTGCCGGCGCGATCATGCCATAGGGCCATGTCGACATCCCTCTACTCGGCCGCCTCCGCCGGTGGAGCCGGCCGCCACCGGAGCACGGGGCTGCGCGCGGCTCGGGTCTCGTCCAGCCGGCGGCGCGGGGTGAAGCGCGGCGCCTGGTGGAAGCGGTCTTCCTCGCCCGCCTTTGCCGCCTTGGCAAGACCGCGGAGCGTTTCAATGAAGACATCGAGGCTGCCGCGCGATTCCGACTCGGTCGGTTCGGTCAGCAGCGCGCCATGCACGACGAGCGGGAAATAAACCGTCATCGGATGGAATCCTTCGTCGATCAGCGCCTTGGCGTAGTCGAGCGTCGTGATGTTCGTGTCCTTCAGGAAACGGTCGTCGAACAGCACCTCATGCATGCAGGGGCCATCGAAGGCCGGCGAAAGATCGTCCTTCAACTGCGCCAGGATGTAGTTGGCATTGAGCACCGCGTCTTCCGCCACCTGCCGAAGGCCATCAGCGCCGTGGCTCAGGATGTAGGTGAGCGCGCGGACGAACATGCCCATCTGGCCGTGGAATGTCTTCATGCGGCCGAAGGCCTGGGTTCCATTGATCTGATCGTCCGGATTCTCGATCAGCCGGAAGCCCTCTGGCCCATGCACGATGTGGGGCAGTGGCGCAAAGGGCGCCAGCGCGGCGGACAAGACCACCGGGCCTGAGCCTGGCCCGCCGCCGCCATGCGGCGTCGAGAAAGTCTTGTGCAGGTTCATGTGCATGGCGTCGATGCCGAGTTCGCCCGGCCGCACCTTGCCCACGATGGCGTTGAAATTGGCGCCGTCGCAGTAGAAATAGGCGCCCACCGCATGCACTGCTTCGGCGATCTCGAGAATCTCATTCTCGAACAAGCCGCAGGTGTTGGGGTTGGTCAGCATGATTGCGGCCACGTCCGGACCAAGCTTTGCCTTAAGGGCCGTTAGGTCGATGCGGCCTTGCGCATTGCTGGGCACCGGATCGACGGTGTAGCCGCAGAGCACGGCTGTCGCCGGGTTGGTGCCATGCGCCGAATCCGGCACGACGATACGCTTGCGCGCATCGCCCCTGGCCTCATGCGCCGCGCGGATCGTCATCAACCCGCAGAGTTCGCCATGCGCGCCCGCCGCGGGCGACATGGCGATGGCCGGCAGGCCGGTCAGCTTCTTGAGCCAGTCGGCCAGTGAATCGATCAGTTCCAGAGCGCCCTGCACGGTCTGTACCGGCTGCAACGGATGGATATCGCCGAAGCCCGGCAGGCGCGCCGTCTTCTCGTTCAGGCGCGGGTTGTGCTTCATCGTGCAGGAACCGAGCGGATAGAGCCCGGCGTCAATGGAATAATTCTTCTGCGACAGGCGCACGAAGTGCCTGACCACCTGCGGTTCGGAAAGCCCCGGCAGACCGATCTCGCCGGTGCGGGCGAGACCGCCAAGCTTGCTCTCCACCTTGGGCACCGGCGGCAAGTCAACGCCGCTGCGCAACGTGCGGCCCTGTTCGAAGAGCAGTGGTTCTTCCATCAACAGGCCGCGATGGCCGGACAGGGAGGGCGCGACATCGCCGGTGCCGCCTGTGGCGCGACCGCCGGCTGAATGGGCTTGTGAACGGGCGCTCATGCCAGCACCTCCGTGAGGGCCTTGGCGAAGGCGTCCATATCCGCCTCCGTGTTGGTTTCGTTGGCTGCGACAAGAAGCAGGTTGTCGAGCCCCTGCCCCGGCATGAGGCGCGACACCGGCACACCACCGAGAACGCGCCTGTCCACCAGCGCATCCACCACCTGCGCCGCCGGCTTCGGCAGCTTCAGGGTGAATTCGTTGAAGAAGGTATCATTGGCGATGCTGACGCCCTTCACCTTGCCCAGCTTGCCCGCGAGCTGAACCGCAGCCGCATGGTTGAGCTGCGCCATGTGGGTGAAGCCCGCCTCGC
>CAXNFA010000252.1:0-3853 GCA_964201105.1 Alphaproteobacteria bacterium
CGCCCCCAGCAAATTCAAATCCGTCATCCGCGTGATGTGTCCTGCAACGGGTGTCAGTACCGCGGCGGGCGCGGCATGGGCTTCGACTGCCTGGCCAGCTCCGGCGGCAGGATGGGCGCGTGCTCCGGCTCGAAGGTATAGGCCACGGGCACCGGGTCGACCACGGTGGTCAGCGGACCGCCCACGCTGCGCAGCAGGAACAGGGCGCCCGTCTTGTTGCCATAGGGACCATGCGTTACCTCGGGCGGCCGCCAGCAGTAGGCGCCGGGATACATGATGCCGGTGTTGCCCGCGACCTCGCCGCCCAACAGATAGAATTCCTGCACCACCGGGTGGCGTTCCGTCTTCGTCTCGTGCTTGAAGGCGGGCGCGGCAGTCAGATAGGTCATGTCGCCGTTGGCCGGATCCTGGAACAGCAGGCGGTTGCGCGCTGTGCCGGAAATTTCGGCCAGGCCCATGGCCTTCAGGTCCATCTTCCACTCGCCCTCGGCGACGTCGATGTGTTCGACAAGACGGGCGGGATCGTAGCCCGGTCCGTGCACGTTGCTCTTTACAGCATCGACCTTGCCGCCCAGGAAGCTCAGCAGCACCGCGCCGTTCTTCGAGCTGGCGGACTTGCGGAGATAGCCCTTCGGCAGGTGTGCGAAGGTGTCAGCGCCATAAACCTGGCCGTTGATTTCCAACGCGCCTTCCAGGACGAAGAACTCCTCGTCCACCGTCAGATATTCCGGCGCGTTGCGCGCCCAGCCGGCAGGGAAGCGCTGGATGGCGCTGCTTTCGGCCGTGTCGGGGTCGACGCTCAGTTCCTTGTATTCGACATCGGCGCGCGCGTTGCCGGGCACGCCATTGTTCCAGGGCATAACCTGCGCCTGGATGAATTCGATATGTGGCCGTCCCATGGGGTTGCCTTTCAGAGGTCTGCGTAGGGGTTCTTGTGGTTCCAGCCCTTGATGCCGCCCTTGGGCAGCCCGAACAGCTTGATCGCGTTGTCGCGCAGGATCTTCTGCTTCGGCTCGGGTCGGTAGTTGTGTTCTTCCACCTCGCGCATCGCGCGCTCGGGGTCGATCACCGGCCAGTCGGTGCCGAACAGGAACTTGTCCTGGCCATAGGTGTTGGCATAGTGGATGAGCTGCTTCGGCCAGTGCTTTGGCGCATAGGCATCGCCGCCGATAAAGACATTCTCGTGCTTCCAGGCCATCGAGATCATCTCGTCGGTCCACGGAATGCCGATGTGGATGCCGATCAGGATCAGGTCGGGGAAATCGATCGCGACGCGGTCGAGCGTGATCGGCCGGCCGACCGACGGCAGGCGCCGGTCGCGCTGATAGACCAGGTTGTGGCCGACCTGCATCATGATCGGGATGCCGAGTTCGCAGCATTTCGCGTAGATCGGGTAATACTGCGCCGCGTCGGGTGCCAGGCCGAACCAGTGCGGATAGAGATGCGCGCCGACGAAGCCGAGCTTCTTCACGGCATATTCCAGCTCGCGCAGCTGTTCCATCCCGCGGGTGGGATCGACGCCGGCGAGTCCCGAGAAGCGCGTCGGGTATTTCTTGCAGACGTCGTGGACGCTTTCATAGGGAATGAAGGTCGAACCCTTGATACGGCGGTCGCCGCAACGCGCCGCGATCAGCAGCGAGCGCTCGATGCCCGCCCGGTCCATCCGCTTGATGTAGTCGGGAATGGTGACGCCCTTGCGCACCTCATCCGACTGGCGGACCTGCGTGCGGAAGCTGTCGTCGCTCGGCAACTGGCCGGCCTTCTTCTCCTTCGGCGTGGAGAGGTTGACGACGATATCGATGGCACCTTTCATGATCCGGATTCTTTCGTGTAAGGGTCGATTGCCACCTTGGGCGGCACACGGACAGCCAGGAGCCTGGCGGGGCCAAGTCTGCACCGCGGCGGCGAAAAAACAAAGCTGTCTGGAGAGGCGGCGGACCCGCCCTGCCGCTCTAGCTGCGCGTGGGCGCCACAACCGCCAGGGGGGTGGGTGCCAGCTCGAAACGCACCGGGATGGGCGCGCCCAGTTCGCCATCCAGCTGCACCGGCTCGCCCTGCGGGGCCTGCACCTCAATGACGCGTGCGGCAAGCTGCAGCACGCCGGGGCAGCGATGGAACTGCCCGGTGACCAGCGCGGTGCTGAAGAGGGTTGCCCAGGCCTGCCCAGGGCGGGTGAAGAGCGTGACTTCAAAACTGTCACGCGTGTTGTCGGCGTTGCGCGCGGCGACGAAGCGGCCGCCATAGAAACGCCCGCGCGAGACGATGCCGGAATAGGCCTGGATGGCGCGGCCATCGCATACGACTTCGAACGGTGCATAGGGCGAGCGCATCATCTCGACCATCGACTGCCAGACATAGGCGCCCTTGCCCGTGATGCGCTTGAGACGCCGGTTCACATTGGCGACGACATGCGCGTCGATGCCGAAGCCCGCCATCTGCACAAAGGCACGGCCGTTGACACGGCCGGGGCGGATCAGGCGCGCCGCGCCCGTCGCGATCAGGTCGGCGACAGCGGCGGGCTGCAGCGGCACGCCTAGTTCATGTGCGAGTACATTCGCCGTGCCCATCGGGATAAGCGCGAGCGGCGGAGCATCCTGCGTCAGTCCGTTGACGATCTCGTTGATGGTGCCGTCACCGCCTGCAGCAACCACGATGTCGTATTGATCGCGCCGCGCGGCTGCGGCGAGTCCTTCGGCATGACCGGGACCGGTCGTCGTCTGCAGCGTGACCTGGCAGCCCTGCTCCGCCAGCCGGTGCAACACGCTGCGGAAACGGCCGCCATGCCGCCGCCCCGCCATCGGGTTGAACAGCACGAGAAGACGACGCTTGTCGCGCGGCAAGATCAACGGCGAGGAGGCCAGAGCATTGGGCAAGGACAGGTCATTCATGACAGTTTTGTTTCAGTCCTGATTTGAGGCTGTCACAATCGAGGATAAGTCAGTGGATAAATGTCATCAAAACTTCACGGGACTTTACTTCGCCCGTGACTATCATCCGCCACCATGAATTGCGACAACATTTTGTGTCACCAGTGAGAGAGGGCCACAGATCATGAATGTCGCGCGAATGCCCCGGAAGTATCGAACGCTCTGGATCTCCGACGTTCATCTGGGCACGCGGGGATGCCAGGCCGAGGCCCTTCTTGCTTTTCTCCGCAGTGTGGAATTCGAAACCCTCTATCTCGTCGGCGACATCGTCGATGGCTGGCGCCTGAAGCGCGGCTGGTACTGGCCGGCGGCGCATTCCGACCTGGTGCAGGAGGTGCTGGGCCGGGCCCAGCGCGGCGCCAAGGTGATCTTCGTTCCCGGCAACCACGATGAATGCGCCCGCGATTATCTCGGCATGACGGTGGGCGGCATTCGCATCGAAGGCGAGGTGATCCACGAAACCGCCGACGGCCGACGGCTCTGGGTAACGCATGGCGACGAATTCGACGGCGTGGTGCGCTATGCCAAGTGGCTCGCCTTCCTGGGCGACACGGCCTATCAGACCGCGCTGGCCGCCAACCGCTGGTTCAACTTCATCCGCCGCCGCCTGGGCATGCCCTATTGGTCGCTGTCGGCCTACCTGAAGCACAAGGTCAAGAACGCGGTCCAGTTCATCTCCAACTACGAACAGGCCATGGCCCGCATGGCGCGCGAGCGCGGCGCCGACGGCATCGTCTGCGGCCACATCCACCACGCCGAGATCCGCGAGATCGACGGCATCGCCTATCTCAACGACGGCGATTGGGTCGAAGGCTGCACGGCGCTGGTCGAGCACTTCGACGGACATTGGGAAATCCTGCATTGGGCCGATTTGCGCGGCCTGGTGCCTTCGGAATCCCTGGCGGAAGACGCCGACGCCTATGCCG
>CAXNFA010000253.1:0-3848 GCA_964201105.1 Alphaproteobacteria bacterium
GCCCGCAGCGCAGGATGCCGGTCTTGATGACCTGGCGACCGCCGACGGTTTCCGCCTCCAGCGTTTCCAGTTCCAGGTGGCCACCGCTGACAGGGCAGCGCAGCCAGTCGAGGATCTTGATGTCCATCAGGTCAGCCGTTTCACGATACGGGCCGGACTGCCGGCGATGACGGCATGGCCCTCGGGGAAGGATTCGGTCACCACCGCATTGGCGCCGACAAAAGTGCGGTCGCCCAGCGTGACGCCGGGCAGGATCGCCGCGCCAAAGCCGATCCAGCAGTTGCGGCCGATGGTGATGCCCTGCGTCTGCAGCGGGCGCTCCAGATCCGTGCGGTCATGGTCACCGGATACGATCGCCACGTTGGCACTCCAGATCGTGCCTTTGCCGATGCGCAGGCCGTCGCCGCAGTGGATATAGCATCCGCCGCTGACCGCAAAGCTGCGCCGTACGATGTTGCAGTTGTCTTCAATCACCAACCCCTTGGGGTGCAGCACGCGGGTGGTGAAGTGCTTGTTCACCGGGCAATCGGAGTCCAACCGCAGCACGCGCTGAAAGAAACCGTTTACCAGCCACAGGGCAAGCCCGGTGCCGGCGGAATAGCCCAGGGACTTCATCAGAGCGTGTTTCATCGTCAGGCCGCAAGCCAGCGCATGATTCGCGTGCCGGGTTGCGCCAGGCTGCGCGGCAGGTCGGATAGCATGGGGATGAGGATGCCAAGGTCGCGCAGCGCGCCGAAGCGACGGGCAGCAAACAGCCCCGCCAGGCTCGCGGAGAGGCATAGCGCAATCGCGGCGCCGGTCGGGATGATTTCGGCGGTAGCCCCGACGGCGACCGGCAAGCTGCTGATCAGAACGACGGGCAGCAGCGCGGGTGGATAGGCGACGCGTCGGGCCAACACCAGCAGCAGCCAGGCGGCAATGCCGAGCGCCCCGGCCATGGAAAGCGCCGCGCCAACAGCGCCATAGAGCGGCACCAGCAGCGCGACCAGCGCGATGTTGCCGGCAGCGCTGGCGAGGTTGATCAACACCACCCAGGGCATCAGCTCGCCACGCGGGGCCACCGCTGGATTCACGAGATAGGCCATGAACTGGAAGGACGTCGCGCCAATCATGATCAGCGCCGGGCCTAGTGCGGCTTCATAGCCGCCGAAATCGAGCAGGGCGAAGAGCGCGAGCGCGAGCGCCATGCCCAGCGGCAAGATTGCCATCCACAGGCAGGCCAGCGCTGCGGCGGCATGGGCATAGCGCGTCAAGCCATCGCGACCGGCGGCAAGATCGGCATCGATCAGGCGGGGTGTCAGCATGGCCGACAGCGGAGTCAGGATCGCGGCGACCAGCAGCGACACACTATAGGCCCAGGCATAGGCACCGACCGTTGCCGTGTCTGCATGGTGGTTGAGATACCAGAGCCCGACCCAGGCGACAGCCATGCCGCCCGCCGCGCCGAAGGGCAGCGACCAGCTATAAACCATGATGGCGCGCAGGCTCGACCAGTTGGGTCGCAGCCGCCCCACGCTGCCGGGCAACTGGCGCCAGGCAATGAGTGCGGTCAGCGCATAGCCCAAAATCGTGGCGGCGACGAGTGCCGGCCATCCCGACGCCAGGCCCACCGCAAACAGGATCGCCATCAGGCTCTGCGATGTCTTGAGCGCCAGCGGTCCCAGGCCATATAGCGAAAAGCGGCCGCGCGCCTGTGCGGCGTAGCCGACCATTTCGCTGATCGACATCACCACCATCAGCGTGACCAGCCAGGGCAGGGCGCCGGTAGCGAAGCCGAACAGAGCCGTCAGCTGGTCTTCGAAGATGAAGAGCGCGGGCACGAAAATCAGCAGCAGCAGCGCATGCATGACAACGCGCGAACCGAAGGCGCCACCCATCGTGCCCGTGCGGCCATATTCCTCGCGGCCGACGCGCAGCAGACCGGCGTTGCTCCAGGACAGGCCGATGGCCACCGTGGCCTGCGCCACCGACAGGATCAGCGTGTGCGCGCCGAAGACATCGGCGGGAATATAGGCAGCGACCAGCGCGAGGAAGACAAGTGCCAGCCCGGTGCCCAGCACCTGCAGGCCGACGAGCCCGAAATAGGTGCGCAGCATGGGTCAGGCCGCCAGCGCGCCAAGGCGGTCGGCGACCGCATCGGGCGTTTCATGGAGAACGTAAAGCTCGCACCACACCGACAGCACCAGCAGCATCCAGGCGACCGGCGCGTTGTGCTCGACCGCCCAGGCGATCCCGTCATCCTTAAAATAGCCCATGTCGCGGAAGCGGCCCTTCAGGATGAAGGCCTCCACCACCTTGCGCCACGGGCCGCGCAGCAGTGCGGTGTAGCTGATGTTGAAGCCGAAACCCATCTTGCGGGCATAGACGATGTCGTCGGGCAGATGCCGCGCCAGCGCCTGTTTCACGATCGCCTTGTTGTAGGTCGGGTCGAAAGGCTTGGGGACGGTCAGGCGGCGCGGCAGCGAGGCGGCGAACTCGATGACGCGATGATCAAGGAAGGGGGAGCGGATCTCCAGCCCGACCGCCATGCCCGACACATCGGGAATCACCGTCGTGCCATGCTGGTGATAGACCATCAGGTCGCTGTAAGTGACGACGTCGAGATGGTTGCGCGGCGCGCATTCGGACGCATAGGTGTCGATCGCCGAGCCGGGGCGATGCTCACGCACCGCCCTTGCAGCAGCCGGGGTCAGCAGACGGTCGGCCAGCAGTTCCGCCGCCTTCTGCATCATGGCGCCGCGGCGCAAATGCAAAGGAAGGCCGGCGAGCTCCATCGCCTCGCGCGCCTTGCCGCCACCCAGTGCCGCAAGTGCATCGCGCAGCGGCCCCGGCGCGTGACTTGCCAGCTCGACCAACGAGCCCTTCAACCAGGTCTTCTCATAACCGCGATAGCCGCCGAAGACTTCGTCAGCGCCATTGCCGCCCAGCACCACCTTGGCCTGCTCGCGCATCACGCTGGCAAGACCGGCGGCGAAAAGCGCGGGAAAGGAGGCGAGCGGCTGGTCATAGGACCGGATGACGAAGGGCAAGACCCGCACGTCAGTCGCCTGGAACTGGATGTTGTTGTGCTGCAAGCCACAGATCTCGGCCACGCGCGCGGCGCGGGCAAATTCCGGGTCGGGCTTGCCCGGCTCTTCCCAGCCGACGCAGAAGGATTTCAGCGTCGCGCCATGCTTCGCCGCATGCGCGGCGACGGTGGACGAATCGACGCCACCTGACAGCGACACGGCGATGGGCACGTCGGATTCGCAGGTGCCCAGCACGGCGGTGGACATTGTCTGTTCAAAGGCGGCCAGCGCCTCGTCGTCCTTCCAGTCGCGGGCGAGGCCGCGGAAGGAAATGTTCCAGTAGCGTTCGACGCGCGAGCCGCGCTCGTCCAGCATCAGGCGCGAGGCGGGCGGCAGCGCCTTGATGCCCAGGAAGGGCGTGTCCGGCGCCGGCACCGCCGGGTAGATCATCAGGTTGGAAATCAGGCGCGGGTCCATTGCACCGTTGACACCCGGCACGGCCAGCAGCGCCTTCATTTCCGAGGCAAAGAAGAAGCCGGCATCGGTCTGCGCGGTGTAGAGCGGCTTCTCGCCGATCCGGTCGCGCGCCAGCATCAGCAGCTTCTCGCGCGAGTCCCACAGCGCGAAGGCGAACATGCCGACCAGGTGCTGCACGCAATCGGGGCCATGCTCCTGATACAGCGGCAGGATGACCTCGACATCGCTCTGGCCCTTGAAGCGGTGGCCGCGCTTTTCCAGATCGGCGCGCAACGCGCGGTAATTGTAGATCTCGCCGTTGACGATCATGGCGAGCGTGCCGTCCGTGCTGGTCATCGGCTGTGCACCACCCGGCGACAGGTC
>CAXNFA010000254.1:0-3847 GCA_964201105.1 Alphaproteobacteria bacterium
TGGCCCGCTTCACCCCAGAAGATGGGCCGCCGCGCACCGGGCGGGCGCGGCGATTCACGGGCTTGACAGGGACGCGCGGAGCGCAAGGATGCGAATCGAAATCAGTCAGGGTGTCACGATGCGTTCTCGATGGATGGCCGGCCTCGCCACGGCGCTTCTGGCGGCAGCTTCCCTGTCTGCCCCGGCGCGCGGCGCCAGCGTCGTCAACGAGGACAAGACGCCCTATGTCGTGCTCGTCACCACCGACCGGGGCACGCGCGAGATCAACCTCCGCCCCGGCCAGACCGTGCGCGACCTGTGCGAAAGCTGCGAGGTCTCGATCGAGGACATCGGCCTGCTCACCATCGGCAAGGGCGACAAGGTGGTAATTCGCGCCAACACGATGATGGTCGAGGACGAATAATCCCCTGCGCGGAAAAAGCGTGTAGCGCCCTCACCTTTACAACCCTGAGGTGAGTCGATGTGTGCTGGAATTTCGATTCTTTTGCCCCTTTGACGCAAAAAAGCGCTCGCTTCGGGGCGATTTGGGCCGAAATTCGATGTGTTGGATGGGGGTAAAATGGTCGGAGCGAGTGGATTCGAACCACCGACCCCCAGACCCCCAGTCTGGTGCGCTAACCAGGCTGCGCCACGCTCCGACCGATGCCCCGTTCGAGTCAGGCTCGTTCAGGGCGCGCGGACTATAACCGCCGCCCTCCGGGGCTTCAACGCTACCGGGAGCGTTTCCGCAGCATTTCTTTGAGGCCGCTCAACTCGTTGAGGGCGCTTTCGATTTCCTGCGCCTTGAGCCGCGACAGGCCTGGCCGGTCGGCCAGGATCCGCGGCGGCGGCGACGGTCGCGCCACTTCGCTTGGCAGCCGCCGGCCATTCTCGCGCAGCAGCTTCTGGACGCCCTTGATGGTGTAGCCGTCTTCGTAGAGCAGCGCCCGGATGCGGCGCAAAAGCTCAACATCTTCCGGGCGATAGTAGCGCCGGCCGCCACCGCGCTTGAGCGGCTTTACCTGCGCGAACTTGCTTTCCCAGAAGCGCAGCACATGCTGCGGCACATCCAGTTCGTCGGCCACTTCGCTGATCGTGCGGAAGGCCTCTGGCGACTTGGCGTTGCGGCGGCTGGCCATGGCGTGGATGGAGACTTCGACCATGGCGCTATTCCGGCTGCTTGGTGGAAAGCTCGCCGTTGATGCGGTCTTTCAGAACATGGGATGGGCGGAAGACAAGCACCCGCCGCGGCAGGATCGGGACTTCCTCGCCCGTCTTCGGGTTGCGCCCGATGCGGCGGCCCTTCTCGCGCACATAGAAGCTGCCGAAGGACGAAATCTTGACGGTTTCGCCCCGGATCAGGCTTTCCTCGATTTCCTTCAGCACCGATTCGACGAGATCGGCTGATTCATTTCGGGACAGCCCCACCTCTTGATACACGGCTTCGCTGAGCTGGGCACGTGTGACCGTATTCCCCGCCATAAACCTATCCTCCAACTGCCGAGGGGATTCCTAGACCCGTAGGGGAAAGGCGTCAATAAGCAAAGATTTACAAGGGGATAAAGACAAAAGCTGAGGCCGCCCCACATCTAGGGGCAACGCGGTCGCAGGCTACCAGCGCGCGAGGCAGGCACCCCAGGTAAAGCCGCCGCCCATGGCCTCCATCAGCACGACCTGACCCTTTTTGATCCGCCCGTCGGCGACGCCCACCGACAGCGCCAGCGGCACCGAGGCCGCCGAGGTGTTGGCGTGCTGATCGACCGTGACGATGACCTTGGCCGGGTCGATGCCCAGCCGTTTCGCCGTGCTGTCGAGGATGCGCTTGTTGGCCTGGTGCGGCACCAGCCAGTCCACCTGATCGATCGTCATGCCGGCATCGGCCAGAACCTCGCCCACCACGCTGGCCATGTTCTCGACCGCGTGGCGGAAAACTTCCTTGCCCTGCATGTGGACGACGCCGGTGGTGCGGGTCGAACTCGGCCCGCCGTCGACATAAAGGGCATCGTGATGGCGGCCGTCGGAATGGAGCTTGCTCGCCAGGATGCCCCGGTCGGCGGTCGTCCCGGTATAAGGGCCGGCCTTGAGCACAACCGCACCCGCGCCATCGCCGAACAGCACGCAGGTGGTGCGATCGTTCCAGTCGAGAAGACGGGTGAAGATCTCGGCGCCCACCACCAGCGCGGCCCTGGCCATGCCGGTGCGGATGAAATTGTCGGCCACCGCCATGGCGTAGACGAAGCCCGAGCAAACCGCCTGAACATCGAAGGCGACGCCATGGGTCATGCCAAGCTGCGCCTGCAGCACGGTCGCGGTGGCGGGAAAGGTCTGGTCCGGCGTTGTCGTGGCCAGGATGATGAGGTCGATGTCCTGCGCCGTCATGCCGGCAGCCGTGAGCGCCTTCAGCGAGGCCTCGCGCGCAATGTCCGAGGTGTTGATGCCATCCGCGGCGATGTAGCGCTGGCGGATGCCTGTGCGCGAGACGATCCATTCATCGGATGTCTCGACCCGGGACGCGAGTTCCGCGTTGCTGACCGCTGTTCCTGGAAGAAAAGACCCGCAGCCCTGGATGACCGACCGAACCGATGTCACGAGGCCGCTGCCTCCGTCACCGGAGGCGGAGCTGCCATGAAGGTCTGGAGATCGCGGATGATCTGGGCGTTGAACTGGCCTGCAGCCATGTCGGCCGCCACGCCGATGGCATTGGCATAGCCGATCGCATCGGTGCCGCCATGGCTTTTCACAACGACGCCATTCAGGCCAACCAGCATGGCGCCGTTGTAGCTGCGCGGATCGAGCCGCTTGCGCATCTTGTTGAGCGACGGGCCGGCAAACAGGTAGCCGATTCGCGACATCAGCGAGCGCTTGAAGGCTGCCTTCAGGTTGTCGGTGTAGAAGCGGGCGGTGCCTTCGATGGTCTTGAGCACGAGGTTGCCGCTGAAACCATCGGTGACGTAGACATCAACCTTGCCGGCGCCAATGTCGCTGCCTTCGACGAAGCCGGCGAAATCGAACGCCTGGCTCTGCGTCTCGCGCAGGATATGCGCCGCTTCCTTCAGGCTGTCATGACCCTTGAGTTCTTCCGTGCCGACGTTGAGCAGGCCGACGGACGGCCGCTCGATACCCAGCACGATGCGCGCGAAGGCCGATCCCATCACGCCGAACTGCACGAGATGGTTGGCATCGCATTCAATGTTGGCGCCAAGATCCAGCATCACGCATTCGCCGCGCTTGGTCGGGAAATAGCCGGCGATGGCAGGGCGGTCGATGCCGGACACGGTGCGCAGCACGAACTTCGCGATCGCCATCAGCGCACCGGTGTTGCCAGCGGACACGACGCCCGCCGCTTCGCCGGACTTCACCGCCTCGATGGCCTTCCACATGCTGGTGTTGCGGCCACGGCGCAGCACCTGGGAGGGCTTGTCGTCCGCCGACACCGATTCCTCGGTGTGACGAATCTCGCAGCGGTCCTTCAGCTTGGGAAAGCGCTTCAAAATCGGCCCGATGCGCCGTTCGTCGCCGAACAGGATGAAGCGAACATCCGGGTATCGCTTGCGTGCGATATCCGAGCCCTTGAGCACAATGCCCGGAGCTTTGTCTCCGCCCATGGCATCAATGGCCAGGGTCAGGGTCGCTGTCACTTATTCCCTCCCGTTCGAGGGAGCCGGTCAGGCCGCGGCGTCCTGCCCCTCGGTCACTTGCCGCTCGTTATAATACCCGCACGAGCCGCAAACGTGATGCGGACGCTTCGTTTCGCCGCAGTTCGGGCACTCCACATGAGCGGTGGCGCTCAGTGCGTCGTGCGACCGGCGCATGTTCCGCCGCGACTTGGAGGTCTTTTTCTTAGGTACAGCCATCGTCTTGTCCTCAA
>CAXNFA010000255.1:0-3806 GCA_964201105.1 Alphaproteobacteria bacterium
TCAGATTGTGGGCTGGGTGAACTCGCCAACACTGATACTAGAGGGCGCGGACGAAGCGACGGGGCGACAGCATGACGATACGGAAGAGCGTGACGAGAAAGCCGGCCGGCGCCTCAAGAGGCCCTGGCGAGGCCAAGCGCAAACAGGCGAAAGAAGCGCTGCTCAAGGCGGGAGCGCTGCAGAGCGCGATCTTCAACAGCGCCAATTTCTCGAGCATCGCCACCGACGCCAAGGGCGTCATTCAGATCTTCAACGTCGGCGCCGAGCGGATGCTTGGCTATGCCGCCGCCGACGTGATGAACAAGATCACGCCGGCCGACATTTCCGATCCGCAGGAGTTGATCGCACGCGCCGCAGCGCTGAGCGCCGAACGCGCAACCCCGATCACGCCGGGCTTCGAAGCGCTGGTGTTCAAGGCCTCGCGCGGGATCGAGGATATCTACGAGCTGACCTACATCCGCAAAGATGGCAGCCGGTTCCCGGCGGTGGTGTCCGTTACCGCGCTGCGCGACGCGCAAGGCACCATCATCGGCTACCTTCTGATTGGCACAGACAACACCGCGCGCAAGCTGGTGGAAGCCGAGCAAAAGAAGTCCGACCAGCGCCTGCGCGACCAGCAGTTTTATACGCGCTCACTGATTGAATCCAACATCGACGCGCTGATGACGACCGACCCCGCCGGCATCATCACGGACGTCAACAAGCAGATGGAGGCGCTCACCGGCTGCACGCGCGACGAGCTGATCGGCGCGCCGTTCAAGAGCTACTTTACCGATCCGGACAGGGCCGAGGCGGCGATCAACCTCGTGCTGAGGGAAAAGAAGGTCACCGACTACGAACTGACGGCGCGAGCCCTCGACGGTAAGAAGACCGTTGTATCCTATAACGCCACCACTTTTTACGACCGGGGACGCACGCTGCAAGGCGTCTTCGCGGCGGCTCGTGACGTCACGGAGCGTAAACGCGTGGAGGCGGAACTGCAGCAGGCCAAGAGCGCGGCCGAGAGTGCAAGCCGGACCAAGTCGGACTTTCTGGCGAGCATGAGCCATGAAATCCGAACGCCGATGAACGCGATCATGGGCATCGCAGACCTGCTTGCGAAGACTCACCTCTCTCCGGAGCAAGACAAGTATGTGCAGATATTCCGGCGCGCGGGCGACAACCTGCTGAATCTCATCAACGACATCCTTGATCTTTCCAAGGTCGAGGCCTCGCAGCTCGAACTGGAGCGGACGGGCTTCTCGTTGACTGAGGCGCTGGGAAAAGCAATGGAGATGGTGGCGGTCAGGGCGCGCGAGAAGGGTCTGGCTCTGGTGTGCGAAATTGACCCGGGGACGCCCATCAATCTGGTTGGTGACCCGACGCGGCTGAGCCAGGTCCTGCTCAACCTGGTTGGCAACGCGATCAAGTTCACGGAATCCGGTAAAGTGTCCCTGCGGGTCGCACCGGACAAGAACTCCCCCGTGCCGACTGCTTTGCGGTTCACGGTCTCCGACACCGGCATCGGGATTCTGGGCGAGAAACTGGGCCGGGTGTTCGAGAGATTCACGCAGGCCGATTCGTCCACCACGCGCAGATTCGGTGGGTCTGGGCTGGGGCTGACGATTTCGAAGCGCCTTGTGGAGCTGATGGGCGGAAGCATCGGGGCGGAAAGCGAAGTCGGCAAGGGCAGCGTCTTTTCGTTCACCGTGCCTTTCGAGATCTGGACCCACCCCTTAAGGCGAGCGGTCGTGCCCGCCGGCACGGAAGCCGAACAGCCATTGCGGGCGCTGCATATTCTGTTGGTGGAAGATTCTCCCGACAACCGCACCATCACAATTGCCTATGTGGAGGATACGCCGTACCGAATTGATATTGCCGAGAATGGGGCCATCGCCTGTCAGATGTTCAAGGCTGGACATTATGACCTTGTCCTGATGGACCGTCAGATGCAGGTCATGGATGGCCTGGCCGCGACACAGGAAATTCGGGCGTGGGAGCTGGCGAACGGCAAACCGCCGACGCCGATCATCGCGTTGACAGCGTCTGCCCTGAAGGGGGACCGCGAAGCATGTCTGGCGGCGGGTTGCACGGCGTTTTTGACGAAACCGATCAAGCAAGAGGTGCTGCTGCAGGCCATCAGGGACCACTCCACCGTCGTTCTCCCGTTGCCAAAGGAAGACAGCTGGACGGCCGCGATCCCGGCGCACTGGAACCACAAATTCGCAGACAGAATCCCGGCGTTCCTGCAGAACTGCAGACAAAACGGCGTTGCGATGCTGGATGCCTTGAACCGGGTTGACTTTGAGACCGTGAGATACCTTGGGCATCAGATTGGTGGCTCCGGAGGCATGTTCGGATTTCAGGCCATCAGTGACATCGGTGCCGCCATTGAGCAGGCGGCCGAGAGCGTTGACACCGACGCATCACGCAAGTGGGTGGGCGAATTGTCGATCTACCTGGATCGCGTCGAGGCCATTACCCACTAGAGCAACCTGTGCTCACGGGTTGCTCTGATTTTTCAGGATTCCAGAGCAGTTATCGGCAATCAGGTGAGTCCTCTTGATCGCCGCTAGCTGCTCCAGGGTCCGGACCCTGGAAACTACTTCCCCTTGACCATGTCCGCCGCCGCTTCACCCGCCAGACGGCCGAGGTTGGTGGCCATGAGGAGGCCCGAGCCGGAGAGATAGCCCCAGCGCGACGGGCCGGAGAGGCCGCGCGCGGCGCCGCCGCCGGCAAACAGGTTGGGCATGCGCGAGCCGTCGTCGCGCAGCACGCGCGCGGTCTTGTCGACCTCAAGGCCGCCTTGCGTGTGGAACAGGGCGCCCATGATCTTCGCCACCTTGAAGGGCGCCTTCAGCGGCGGCTTGGTCGAGAAATCGCGGCCGAACGCATCCTTCTTCTGGCCCAGGGCGACCTGCTCCACATCCTTCATCGTCGCCTCGAGCGCGTCGGCCGGGCAGCCGATAAGGCCGGCGAGTTCCTTCACATCCCGGGCGGTCTTGATCGCACCCTGCTCTGTGCACAGCACATGGCTGTGCATCTGCAGCGCGATCTCATGGCAGCGGTCGTCGAAGATGGTCCAGGCGACATGGCCCGGCTGGGCCACGACATTCATCGCCTGTTCGGAATAGCCGGCGTTTTCATTGCTGAAGCGCTTGCCAAGGCTGTTGACCTGGTAGCCCCCCTCGGTGATCGAGGGCCAGCCGAGATGCACGGTGTGCGGCGTCGTCACCGCGCCATGGCCCTGGTAGGAGCCGAGATCCTTCAGCGAGCAGCCGAGTTCCTCGCCCCATTTCACCGCATCGCCCTGGTTGCCCGTGTGGCCGTGGTAATGGGCATCGACGATCTCGGGGATGTATTTCCGCAGCATCTCCTTGTTCCCGCCATAGCCGTTGCAGGCAAGGATCAGCGCGTCGCAGCCGATGTCTTCCGTCTTGCCGTCCTTGCGCGTCACGCGCACGCCATGGATGCGGCCCGAGCGATCGGCATAAAGGTCGGTCACCGGCGCCGAGGTGGCGAGGTTGATGCCCTGGTTTTCCACCGCCTGCAGGAAGACGGTGAGGAGTTCGGCGCCGAAGCGGCTGGGCGAGGCGTGCATATGCGTGACGCGATGGCCGGGATAGCGGAAGTCGCTGACGCATTCGAGCGGCAGCTTGTGGTTGTCGACCAGCCAGTCGACCGTCCTCGCCGATTCCCGCGCGATGTGCCAGGCGAGTTCCGTGTCGCATTCGCCATGCGCCTTGTCGATCAGGTCGGCGGCGAGGTCTTCGGGCGTGTCGACGATGCCGGCCGCCTTCTGCAGCTTGGTGCCGGCGGCAGGAATC
>CAXNFA010000256.1:0-3798 GCA_964201105.1 Alphaproteobacteria bacterium
CAGGGCGGCCAGGGCTTGGCGCAGTTCCGTCAGCGGCCAGTATAGCCGCGACCAGCGTCGTACGCCGTTTGCCCCGGCAACACGCCGTGTGGCGACGGGGAAGTTGTCGAAGCGAATTTCTGCGTCTTTCGCCCCGCGGCCCGTCTTATCTGTCAGCAGCAGGATAGGCTGGGTCCCCTGTTCCACAAGCGATTCGACCAGTTTGTAGATGGTCGGAACGCCACTGGGTGCCCAGTGTGCCGCTGCGACCGATTTCTCCAGGGCCGAGTACAGGCGCAGAACGAAGAGAATTCGGAGTCTTTCTAGTCGGTCTGACATGTCAGAAATCGGACGTTCCTAGCCTGCAGGCTGGAAGGACTTGGTGACCAGCCCCACGCCGGCCAGCATGTCGATCCACTCGGCCACGCGGGCAAACGGCATCTCCAGGCGCGCGGCGATGTCGGCAACTGAAAAGGTCCCGTCCACATAATCCAGGATCGCCAGCCGGTCCCGAATGGTCGTGAGGTGGTGGAAGCGGTCCAGCGAGAGGTTGTAGCCAGACAGGAATGGCTCCCCCTTGAAGTTAGGATGCGGGTAGCAGTCGACTTCCAGCGCGTCGATCATCTGGAGCACGGTCGCGGCTGATTTATCGAGCTGCGCCCGGTGCGTGATCGTCATGTTGTCGGCGTCGCTGTGATATTCGCGATAGGGGCGATGGACATGGCCCCAGGGCAGCGCACGGGAATAGGACAGCATGGGAACGCGCACGCCCGGCGCGTTGAACTGCCGCTCGTCGTTGCCGATGATGCCGCGATACGGGGCTTCCCATGCCCCAGCTTCGGCATGGCGGTGGACAAGCCCCAGAATCTTGTCCACGCGGCTGTTGCCGCCGAAGGAGTGCTGCAGGGCCGGCGGCTGGTCGAGCCCCGTCATTTCGATGAACAGGCCGCCGATCATCTGCTTGATGCGATGCTCGTTGTGGCTGAGCCAAGCCGTCGCGCCGATATTTTCCGGTGTAATGAGATGAAGATAGCTGTAGCGTCGACGGGGCCGGCGCGCGAGCTCGGTCATGACGGCGAGTGCGGTGGAAACGCCGGTCAGGCTGTCGTTGACTTGCAATGGGTGGCAAAGATTGGTGCCGAGGACGAAGATTTCGCCGGAGTCGCCGGGCAGGAAATATTCGCCCACTTTCAGCGTCGAATGCTCGAACCGGCTGCGAATCACGACGCGATACTGGTCGTCCGTAAGCTGCGCGCGCGCCGAGGCGCTGCAGGAGAAGGCCCAGGTCCGGTCGTAATAGTAGAAAACGAACGGAATCGCAGTCTCGACATGTGGATGCACGTGGATGTGAGTCAGCAGTTCTTCCCGCGACACAATCCGGTCCATCGCCTCGGAATAGGAGGCAATGTGCAGCGGGTTGGCGGACTGGTCGATGATGCGCCGGCCATCCAGGGTCGCGACGAAGGCTTCGTCGCAGGTCCATTTCGGGGGAATCGTCCAGGTCCAGCAAGGCGTGCCGGTGGCATATTCGTTCACCCGGATCGGGAATTCGGCGGCGATCATGGCGATGGCTGTGTCGAAGCCGTCGGACACGATGTCGCGCCGCAGCGGCTGCAGCCGTGTCAGCAGGTCGATCTGGTCTACGGTCGGGGCGGTCATCGCAAACACTGTCTCAAGCGATGGAGCGCCGGGTATCCGCTTGCTCGGCCGCAATGCGGCCGCCGAGCAGCGGATAGACCACGTCCGCGGCCGAGGCCAGCGCCTGTTGGTGCGTGATGGCGAGTATGGTGGTCCGGCCGCGCAGCGAGACCAGTGTTTCGCAAATGGCCCGCTCGGTTGCCGGGTCGAGCGATGCCGTGGGTTCGTCCAGCACCAGCAAGGCCGGTTTGCGGGCCAGCGCCCGGGCCAGCGAGATGCGCTGCCGCTGGCCGCCGGACAGTTGGGCACCGCGTTCTCCCACCATGGTCGCCATCCCATCGGGCATGGCCGAAATGAAATCCCAGGCGCCAGCATGCACGAGCGCTTCTTGCGCTTCGGCCTCACCGATCGCCGGGTCCTTCATGGTCACATTGGCGAAGATGGTGTCATTGAAAAGCGTCAGTTCCTGTGGAACATAGCCGATCATCTGACGCCAGGCGCGCAGATCGACCTCCTCGATCGGCGCATCGTCGATCAGCACCGCGCCGCGATCGACACGGTTCAGGCCCACGATCAGGTCGATCAGGGTGGTCTTGCCGCTGCCCGAAGGGCCGTAGATCGTCGTGATCTTGCCAGCCGGAATTTCGGCGTCGATTCCGCGCAGGACCGTCGGGCCGGAATAGGAAAAGTGGACGTCCCGGATGCTGATGGCGCGCTGCAGTGTGGGTGTCCGCGTGCCGCCGAGAATCTCGCGCTGCTCCATGAGGTTCTGCAGGTGGCGGGCAATGGCGGCGACAAAGCTCTCGTGGCCGACGAAGGTCTGGTAGGTGCTCTGGATCTGCGAAACTCGTGTCACGCCACGATAGAAGATGATGGCGGCGAACATGACCGAGGCGATGTCCAGCGCATAGACCTGGGTCAGGACAATGAGGCCCACGGCAATCAGGGTGATCACGACCGGCTCGGCTAGATACTGCACCACCGCCTTGCTGATGACCGTGTGGCGGTGCGCCTGGTTCAGCTCCTCGGTTTCCAGCATCAGCATCGGGCCGATCCGCGATTCCAGCGCCATCGCTTTCAGTGGCTTGATGGCCTGGAGATTGTCGATCAGCCGGCCGACCAGCCGGGAAAAGGATACCTGCTGGCGCGAACCCGCCCGCCGGGTGATTGAGATGGGCACCTTGAACAACAGCAGGATGCCGACGCCGGTGGCGACGGAAGCCAGTGTCATCATCGGAGAAAGAGCGAGGGCCAGTGCCGCGTAGATAGCGATCTGCAGCAGCAGCGCAACAATCTCGAACATGCTGTTATAGGCGGTGCCGGCGCGCGTCGCTTCCGTGGTGATCGCGTTGCTGAGCGCGCCGAGCGGCTGCGTGGTGAAGTAGGACCAGCGTGCGCTCATCAGGCCCTGAAGAAGCGCCATACGGCAATCCGTCGAATATTGGGTCGCGGCATAGCCCGAGATGGTCTTGGCGTAGAGTGACAAGGCCGCCTTGATCCAGAAGACGGCGATGACGACGACCAGCATTTCGACGACATTGGGCTGAATGCCGAAGAAACGGGTCGTGTCGACGATCACCTGTTCCATAAGCCCGCCTGATGCGCCGCCAAGCTCGCCTGCGCCGGAGAAGTAGCCGATGACAGGCAGCAGGGCCATGACACCCACGCCTTCGGCAAAGCCGCCCAGGATGAGCAGGAAGATTATGTAAGTGCTTTTCCAGGGCGTGCGCCGGAAAAGGCGGACCATCAACCGAAAGCCACGGCCTTGGGAAATCAGGTCGGGGTCGATGGCAATGTCAGTCTGTGTCATTACTAGTCCTGGTCAGGGAGATTCTGCCGTGCTTCGCGGAACATCACGCGGCGCCGTAGAACTCCTGTTCGAAAGCATCGTCGAACGCAAAATGCTTGCGCTGCAGGAAATTCTGAAGGGCCGCCGTGTCGAACTGCTGGCGATGATTCGTATCTTCCCAGGTGCGGATGCGCTCGCAGCGCTGGTCAAGCAGCATCTGCGCGTGGTCCGTCAGCGCGGAAAAGCCGAGGTCAAGATACGCCACCGGTTTGCCGCGTGCGAGAAGAGGGCGTGTCAGCGACGAACCCACGAAATCTACAAAATACGCGTCGAACGTATCGGCGATGGCCTCGAACTGTCCCTCGATCACGTCGCAGCCCAAGACGGAACGA
>CAXNFA010000257.1:0-3794 GCA_964201105.1 Alphaproteobacteria bacterium
CGGACGACCATCGCCGCCCTTGATCACCACCGGCCCAACCAGGGCGCGGTCCAGGTCAGCGCCAACAAGGCTCGCGTCGCTGAGATCGGCACCCGAAAGATCAGCCCGGGCAAGATCGGCACCGTCGAGCAGCGCCGCCCGCAGGTCGGCAAGGACAAGGGCCGCGTGTTCAAGCCGCGAGTCGGTGAAATTAGCCCGCGCGAGCGAGGCACCACTGAGATAGGCAAAGGACAGGTCGATACCCGACAGGTCCGCCCCGGCAAGATCGGCCCGCGTGCCCTCGTCCCCGTGGCTGTCGATCCAAACCGCATGATCGCGCAGGATCGCCTGCAGTTCGGCGGATAGCCGGGCTAGCCCGGGCGTCACCTTGGCATCCCGGACATTGGCGGTGCCAAGATCGACATGGGCCAGGATGGCGCCGCGCAGATCGGCGCCGCGCAGCAAGGCGTCCTTCACCCAGGCATCCTGCAGAATGGCGCCAACCATGCGGGCATCCTGCAGCCTGGCACCTTCCAGATTGGCGCCGGTCATGTCCGCGCCGCTGAAATTGGCGCGCGGCAGGTTTGCGCCGCGTAACGTGGCGCCGGTGAGCGAGGCGCTGTTCAGTTTCGCATCGGCGGCCTGCACCCGATCGAGTTTGGCGCGGTCCAGCTTGCTGTGCGACAGGTCGGCCGGGCGCGATTCGCCCTGCACCCCGGCCCAAGGCCGCAGATCGGCCTCGGAAAAGTCTGCCCCGCGCAATTCGGTGCGGCGCAGGCTGATGCCGCGCAGATCGGCGCGGCCGAATTGCGCGCTGGTGGTTTGCGCATCGTCCATGCGCGCACCACTCAGGTCGGCGAAGCGAAAGTCGGCGCCCGCCAGAACGCAACGCGACAGGTCGGCACCATGCAGCAGCGCGCCGCGCAGGTTGAGATTGGACAGGCGCAGGCCGGAGAGGTCCTGGTTACGAAGATCGGCCCGGACGCCGCCGGCGCGGCCGGCGACAAAGCGATCATGGGAGCGGAGGACCGAGACAAATTCATCAGGAGTCATGCGCGCATTCCCCGATCACGCCGCCAAAGCAAGACAGGCGCACCGCCTTCTGCGGCTCAGCATCATCGGACTATCGCGAGGGCTCTCATCGGCTTCTGTGACGAAGGTCACAATCTGGACGCTAAAAGACCCCCTCCTCCACAACCTTTGATGGGTCTATTCCAGCAAGAGTGCGTGCAGGCGCTGGCGACGGGCGGCATCGACGCCAAGCCCCTTTTCCAGATAGCCGTCAAAGGAGCCGAAGTCCGCATCGAGCCCGTGGAAGGCCGCCTCGAGATATTCGGGATGGGCGCCGAGCAGCGCCTTCTTGACCTCGGGATGGGCATTGGCCGGCAACGAACTCGTGCTGCGCCAATGGGTGTTGGTCAGCAGGTAATCCTCGAACACCGTCTCCTTCGGCACGCCCAGCGCGGTCAAGGTGATGGCGGCGGCAAAACCGGTGCGGTCCTTGCCGGCGGCGCAGTGGAAAACGATCGGATAGCGGTCGTCGGCTGTCAGGCGTTCGAAGAAGGCCCGGTACTGGGCGACGTGATCACGCGCATAGGCGCGATAGGCTTCGGTGATGAGGTTGCGGACATCGGCGCCCCGCGCCTCGCCCGCTTCCATGATCTGGCGCACCGACCCGCCCACCTTGGGCATGATCGACAGCATGTGGATTTCCGGCACGTTGCCCGGCAGGCGCGTGGGGTTCAACTTCGTTTCGTCCGGCCCACGGAAGTCGCAGATGGTGCGGATGCCGAGTGCACCGATCGTCACCAGGTCGTCATCCGTCAGGCCGGCCATATGCGCGGTGCGGTAGAGCTTGCCCTTGCGCACGGTCTGGCCCGACGCGGTGCGATAGCCACCGAGATCGCGGAAGTTGGAGCCACCTTCGAGCGGGACGACGCGGTTCCAGGCGGACGCAGCGGTCATGATCGGCAACTCCTGTGACACGTTATTGGGCGGCAAGGCGGGTTCTGTACTGCTCCAGCTCGCGCACGCCGTCGCGAACCTGAAGATCGAGCCGGGCGCCGGGGCCATCGAAGAAGCACAGATGCTCCCCCGCCATGTAAAGCGTTTGGCGCGTTCCGGCAACCTGCTCGCCGCGACCGGCGACGCGGGCGATGAAACGGTGGCCCTCGGTTTCCGCATGAAGCAGCACTTCGGCGCCCAAATCTTCAACGAAGTCGATGGTGGCCTCAATGGCGATGGGATTGCGGAGCGCCGATGGATTGAGGTGGATGTCCTCCGGCCGCACGCCCAGCGCATCGATCTTGACGTCGCTGCCGCTACGCAGGGGCACGCGGACCGTGCCGAGCACGACTTCATCGCCGCTCGAACCGGGCTTTACCGTCATGACGTTCATCGGCGGGTTGCCAATAAAGGTGGCGACGAAGCGGTTGGCCGGCTGCTGGTAGATGTCGGTCGGACGGCCGACCTGCTGGATGCGGCCATTGTTCATGATGACCATGCGGTCGGCCATGGTCATTGCCTCGACCTGGTCATGCGTCACATAGACGGTCGTGGTCGCGAGGCGCTTCTGCAGGCGGCGGATTTCCGCCCGCGCGATCACGCGCAGCTTGGCGTCGAGGTTGGACAGCGGCTCGTCGAACAGGAAGGCTTCCGGGCTGCGCACGATGGCGCGGCAGACGGCCACGCGCTGGCGCTGGCCGCCGGACAATTCGCGCGGCTTGCGGTCGAGCAGTGCGCCGATTTCCATCAGATCGGCGGCTTCCTGCACGCGGCGCTCGATCTCGGCCTTGTTGACCTTGGCCAGCTTGAGCGCGAAGCCGACATTCTCGCGCACGCTCATATGCGGATAGAGCGCATAGTTCTGGAACACCATGGCGATGTTGCGCTCGCGCGGCAGGCGGTGGGTGATCGCCTCGCCGCCCAGCATGATCTCGCCGCCGGTGGGGTCTTCCAGACCGGCCAGCATCCGCAGCGTCGTCGTCTTGCCGCAGCCCGAAGGACCGACCAGGACGAGGAACTCTCCGTCCTCGACATCGAGCGAGAAGGTATCGACGGCGGTGAAGTCGCCGAACTTCTTTTCCAGCGCCTGGAACGAAATGGTCGCCATGTGAAACTCCTATCCCTTGATGCCTGACGCGACGAAGGTGTCCATCACCTGCCGCTGGAAGAAGAAGAAGATCGCCAGCGCTGGTAGGCTGGCGAGCGTGACGCCCGCCATCAGGGCGCTGTAGTCACTGAAGTCGGTTTCGATGAATTCGCGGATGCCGATCTGGATCGTGCGCGACGCCGGCGATTCGGTGACCAGCAACGGCCAGAAATATTCATTCCAGCAGTCGATGAAGAGGATGATCGACAGCGCCGCGAGAACGGGCTTGAGGTTGGGCAGCACCACCAGCCAAAGCGCTTTCCAATGCCCTGCCCCGTCGATCTCGGCGGCGTCGAACAGTTCGCGCGGGAAGGACTTGAAATGCTGGCGTAACAGAAAGACGCCGAAGGGCATGGCGAGGTTCGGCACGATCAGCGCCTGCCAGGTGTCGAACCAGTCGAGCTTCGCCACCATGATGTAGATCGGGATCATGGTCAGCGTGTGCGGGATCATCATCGCGCCGAGCACGACGGCGAACAGAGCCTCGCGGCCGCGGAACTGGAATCGCGCGAAGGCATAAGCGCAGAGCACGGCGATGACGAGCTGGCCGCCGACGCGCAGCGCGGTGGTGCCGACGCTGTTCCAGATGTAGAGGTGGAAGGGTGCCTTGTCGAAGAGGCGCAGGAAATTCTGCACTGTCGGATGGTCCGGCCAGGGCTGGATG
>CAXNFA010000258.1:0-3792 GCA_964201105.1 Alphaproteobacteria bacterium
CAGTTCGACGTCGTCACCTTCCAGGCGGAAGACGAGATCGCCGCCGCGTGTTCCGCCGTGGGCGCCTCCTATGCCGGCATGATGGGCGTGACGTCGAGCTCGGGCCCCGGCGTGGCGCTGAAGGGCGAGACCATCGGCCTTGCCATCGGCACCGAGCTGCCGCTCATCGTTGTCAACTCGCAGCGCGCCGGCCCGTCGACCGGCATGCCGACCAAGACCGAGCAGTCGGACCTCTACCAGGCCGTCTATGGCCGCAATGCCGATGCGCCGCTGGTCGTGCTCGCCGCCCGCTCGCCAGCCGACTGCTTCGCCGTCGCCATCGAGGCGGTGCGGCTGGCCACGCGCTACATGACGCCGGTGATGCTGCTGACCGACGGCTATATCGCCAATGCGTCCGAGCCCTGGCTGTTGCCGGACTTCGCGAAGCTGCAGCCTTTCCCGGCGAAGTTTGCCAGCGAGACGGAAGGCTTCCATCCTTTCCGCCGCGACGAGCAGACGCTGGCGCGCAACTGGCCGGTGCCAGGCACGCCGGGCCTCGAACACCGCATCGGCGGCATCGAGCGCGCCTATGATTCAGGGCATATCTCCTACGATTCGGCCAACCACCAGCGCATGACCGACGTGCGCAAGGCGAAGATCGACAACATCGCCAACGACATCCCGGCGCAGATCGTGGAGCAGGGGACGGAAACCGGCGAACTCGCTGTGATCGGCTGGGGTTCGACCTTCGGGCCGATCAGCCGTGCCGTCAGCAACATGCGCGGCCAGGGCTTCGACGTGTCGCAGATCCACCTGCGCCACATTTGGCCGCTGCCCGCCAACCTCGGCGAACTGCTGCGCGGCTACAAGAAGATCATCGTGCCGGAAATGAACACGGGGCAGCTCGTCACCGTGCTGCGCGCCGAATATCTCGTGCCCGCCAAGGGCCTCAACAAGGTCTCGGGCCAGCCGTTCAAGATCGGCGAAATCGAGGCCGCCATTCAATCGGCCCTGGAGAATTGACATGAACGTCGTTCCCGAAAAGCTGACCGCCAAGGACTTCGCCACCGACCAGGAGGTGCGCTGGTGCCCCGGCTGCGGCGACTACGCCATCCTGCGCGGCGTGCAGAACGCCCTCGCCCTGATCGGCGCGAAGAAGGAAAACACCGTCTTCGTGTCGGGCATCGGCTGCGCCGCGCGTTTTCCCTATTACGTGGCGACCTATGGCTTCCACACCATCCACGGCCGCGCGCCGGCGGTGGCGACGGGCGTCAAGCTCGCCAACCCGGAGCTTGATGTCTGGGTGGTCGGCGGCGATGGCGACATGCTGTCGATCGGCGGCAACCACCTGATGCATGTCGTGCGCCGCAATGTCGACCTGCAGCTGCTGATCCTGAACAACGAGATCTATGGCCTGACCAAGGGCCAGTATTCGCCGACCTCGCGCGCGGGCACGAAGTCGCCGTCGACGCCGATGGGCTCGGTCGAGCAGCCGGTTTCGGCGCTGGTCTATGCGCTGGGCTCCAATGGCCGCTTCATCGCGCGCTCGATCGATTCGCTGCAGAAGCAGATGCCCGAGGTGCTGAAGCGGGCGCACGCCCACAAGGGTACCTCGGTGGTGGAAATCCTGCAGAACTGCATCGTCTACAACGACGATGTCTTCGCCGACATCACCGAGCGCAGCATCGCGGCCGACCGCCAGCTCCATTGCGAGCATGGCAAGCCGCTGCTGTTCGGGAAAGACAGGAACAAGGGGCTGCGCATGAACACGCAGACCCTGTCGCTCGAAACGGTGATCGTGGGCGAGAACGGCATCACGGAAGCCGACGTGCTGGTGCACGACGAGAAGAACCGCGTGCTCGCCAGCCTGCTCGCGGCACTGGAGCCGCCAATGCCGGTGGCGCTCGGCGTCATCTATTGCGACCCGGCGCCCAGCTATGAAACCGGCGTGATGGCCCAGGTCGATGCCGCCAAGGCCAAGGCGCCGAACCCCGACCTGAACAACCTGCTGCGCGCCGGCTACACCTGGACGCGCAGCTAATCCCTTCGGCAGAAAACGTCGCAGGAACGGCCCCGCTGCTTGACATCAGCGGGGCCGTTTCCGATCCTGCGGCCTAAATCCTCATAACGGTGGGAGGGCCCAGGCCCATGGAATCGTCGAATCTGACGCCGCGTGAATATTACGCGCAAATCCGCGCCAATCCGGCCCGGGCCAAGTTCGGTTTCGGGCGCAAGCCGGCGCTGGTCAACATCGACCTGCAGAAGGCCTATACCCGGCCCGACCTGTTCAAGACGGCCTATGAGACCGACCCGAAGCAGCTCGACTATGTGAACGAGATGGCCGAGTTGTGCCGCTCCAAGGGCCTGCCGGTGGTGTGGACCCATGTCGAATACATGGACTCGGGCGAGGATTGCGGCGTCTGGGGCACGCGCACCAACACGCCGGACTCGCTGCAGAACATCAAGCATGGCTCGGAACGCGCCGAGTTCGACAGCCGCCTCAACATCGATTTCAAGCGCGACGTCATCTACAACAAGCTGATGCCCTCGGCTTTCTTCGAGACGCCGCTGACCTCGCTGCTCAACTTCCACCGCGTCGACACGGTCCTGCTCACCGGCGGCTCGACCTCGGGCTGCGTGCGCGCTTCCTGCGTCGATTCGCTGTCGCGCGGCTATCGCACGGTGGTCGTGGAAGAAGCGGTGGCCGACAAGCACGAGATTCCGCACTACGCCAACCTGTGCGACATGCTGCTGAAATATGCCGACATTGAATCGGTTTCGACGGTCAAGAAATACCTGTCGGACTACACGCCGCGGAACGACTGATCCGCGCACCATCACCGACGGGCCGCGTTTTGCGGCCCGTCGTCTTTTCTGACCACAGGACAGCTGGGGACACGCCGTGAAACCCGATCTTGGACTCTACGACTACCTGCCCTGGAGCGAGCGGCCGCAAATCCGCTGGCCCAACAACGCCAAGGTGGCCTTCTGGGTCGCCCCCAACATCGAATATTACGAGCTGGAGCCGCCGGCCAATCCGCTGCGCACCTCGTGGGGCCGGCCGATCCCGGACGTGCTCGGCTATGCCGAGCGCGACCACGGCAATCGCGTCGGCCACTGGCGCATGATGGAAGTGATGGACAAATACGGCGTGCGCGGGTCGATCTCGCTGTCCGTCGCGCTGCTCGACCATCACCCGGAAATCGTCGAGGCCTGCAAGCAGCGTAACTGGGAGTTCTTCTCCCACGGCATCTACAACACCCGTTACTCCTACGCGGCGACGGAAGAGCAGGAACGCAAGATCCTGCAGGACTCCATCGACAACGTGAAGAAGCACACGGGCCAGATGATTGCCGGGTATCTCGCCCCGGCGCTCACCCACACCGAGCGGACGATGGATATCGCCGCCGACATGGGCCTGAAATACACCTGCGACCTTTTCATCGACGACCAGCCCTTCCCGGTCAACGTGAAGAAGGGCCGCTTCATCTCGATTCCCTACTCGCTCGAGATGAACGACATCATCGTCTACAACACGCACAACATTGCGCCCCGCCGCTATGCCGACATGCTGAAGGCGAATTTCGATCGCCTGCGCCAGGATGGCGCCCGCACCGGCACGGTGATGTGCATTCCGCTGCATGCCTACGCCGTCGCCCAGGGCCACCGCCTGCAGGCCTTCGACGATGCGCTGAAATACATCACCGGGCATGACGATGTGTGGGTGACCACGGGCCGCGAGATCGCCGACTACTACCTGGCGAACTACTACGACGAATATGTCGAGGCCATTAAGCGCTTCAAGAAGAAGCA
>CAXNFA010000259.1:0-3782 GCA_964201105.1 Alphaproteobacteria bacterium
CCGAAGGCATCTTCCAGAACCAGACGCGCGCCACCGGCCAGGGCGCCACCCAGTCGGCCTTCGGCTACAACCCCAGCATCAAGCCGCATCCCTATGACCCCGAGCGGGCGAAGAAGCTGCTGGCGGAAGCCGGACATCCCAACGGGTTCAAGATGGTCGCCGAGGTTGTCGTCGGCTCCTTCGCCGGCGATTCCGAGATGTACCAGCAGATGGCGCAGGACCTGTCGAAGATCGGCGTGCAGGTCGAACTGCGGCCAGTGCGTTTCCCCGACTGGCTGCGCAAGTACCAGACCAATGGCTGGGACGGGGATGCCTTCGGCCTGTCCTGGCAGCTTGGCCCCTATATGGATTCGATCCGTGGCCTGTCGTTCTATTCCTGCGCGCAGAAGCCAGTCGTTTTCTTCTGCGACGAGGAAACGCAGAAGCTGATCGACGGGTCGAACGAGGAGTTCGATCGGTCCAAGCGCGAGAAGATGCTGCAGACGGTCTGGGAGCGTTACTACGACCTCGTACCGTCGCTCTACCTTGTCGAAGCCATCGATGTGTATGGCCTCAGCAAGCGGGTCAGCGGCTTCCGCGATGTCAATCGCACGCTGATGTATCACGAGATCACGCTGACGCGTTGAGAGCACGCTTGTAAGCCAATCGAAAAGGGAAGCCGCAAGGCTTCCCTTTTGTTTGCCTGGGCAGTCCTTAACGATGTGCCGGCACTAAGCAGGTTGACCCGTTGGTCCGGTCTCCGTAGATTGCGCGCGGCCAAGACGGAAAGAAAAATAACCGCGCGGCCCAAAAAGGGGAGCATTCTCAGCATGACTGAAGCGGTGTTGCCGTCCGTGGGGCCTTGGGCCGCGTCGACAGTCTCGGCGCCGGATGTCGATGCCGTAGAGCGCAGCTATGCCGACTGGCTTGGCTACCGCACGGTGTATAGCGGCGCGGTGAGCCTGGCGCAGGCGACGCTGTGGGGCGCGCCCGCCATGGCCGGAAAGCGTGTCGTGGTGATGGAGCCCGAGAGCGGCAAGTCATCCTACCTGCGCATCGTCGAGAACCCGATGCCCGCGGCCTACAAGCCGCTCACCAGTTTCGGCTGGGCCTCGTCAGAGTTGTGCGTGCAGGACGCCGACGGCGTGGAAGCGCGGTTGAGGAAGTCGCCTTTCCGGCTGATCGGGCCCGCCAAGGATCTCGATTCCTATCCCGACATTCGCGCCACGCAATTCGTTGGCCTTGCGGGTGAAGTCTTCTACTTCACCATGTTCAAGCGCAAGATTCCGGGTCTCGACCTGCCGACCGCCCATGGCTTGGTCGATCGCATGTTCATCGCGGTCCTAGCCACTGACGGGCCGGAGAAGGTGCAGGCCTGGTACCAGCGCCACTTCGGCATCAAGCCGAACCCAGTGAACACGATCAAGCTGGGCCTGATCGACGACGCCTTTGGCGTGCCGCCGGGCACGCTCGATTTCGGCATCACCATCGTGCCGCTGAAGGCGCGCAGCCTGGTCGAGGTGGATGGCTACCCGCCTCGGGCCACCGCACGCCCCGCGAATGCGGGACATTTGCCGCCCGGCAATGCCATGATGACGCTGCTGGTCGATTCGCTCGATTCGCTGGATATCGACTGGCTTGCGCCGCCCACCGAGCTGCGCGAGGCGCCTTATTTCGGCCGGCGCGCAGCCGTGACCAAGGGGGCCATGGGCGAGTTGATCGAACTTGTTGAACGCGATGCGTCGTGACGGGTATACACCCCGTCGCAGTGCAGAAGTGCCGCTTTTCTTGGCGTTTGCCGATTTAGCGAGCACGGGGGCGACTTGCTTGACGCAGTTCCGAAGTGCCGGTAAATCAGCACTAGGACTGGGGTCAAAAAACAGCCACATTTTGGTCTGCGCAAGCGAACCAAAAGGTCGTGGCCCAGAAGAAAACGATGGTTCCTCCCAGGCGTGCGGGCACGTCGGAACAGTCGATGGATTGATACGGGGAGTGGTTTTTTCCCGACGGGTTTTCCGGTCGCGGTTGTCGCCCATTGCGGCAGCCGGACCTTTGTTGTGTTGATCGGGACCGCTGGTCCCAGCGCCCAAGGGGTGTAACGTGACAGACTTAGCCAAAGACGCGAAACCAGCCGCTGCGGCCACACCGCCCGGCACTGTCGTGCGTGCCAGCACGGCGGCGGTCGATGTGCAGACCATTCCGGTCTGGCAGAACATTTCCAATGTTCTGGGCAAGCGCCTGATCGAACTTCTCGTGCTGCTCGTCTTCGTCAGCTCGACCCTGTTCTTCCTGCTGCGCTTCACCGGCGATCCGGCCGCGGTGCTTGCCGGTGAGACGGGCGACCAGGAACAGCTCGAACTGATCCGCAAGCAGTATGGCCTCGACAAGCCGCTGCCCGTTCAGTACGCCATCTTCCTGGTGAAGATGGTGCAGTTCGACTTCGGCAAGTCCTTCGCCAATGCCCAGGACGCGCTCGGCCTGGTGTTCGAGCGTCTGCCGACAAGCTTCACCCTGGTGCTGATCGCCTTCACGGCAAATCTTTGTCTGTCGATACCGATGGGGGCCTGGCTAGGAAGCCGGCCAGACAGAACAGGGCGCAAGCTCGCGTCCACCTTCGTGTTCATCGCGCAAGGCATTCCGGGCTACATCACAGGTCTTCTTCTTATCCAGTTGTTCGCTGTCGAACTGCGCTGGCTGCCCTCGATCGGCAACCAGGGGCCGCAGTCCTGGATCATGCCGGCCATTACACTGGCCTCGTTCCAGGCGCCGCAGGTCATCCGCGTGATTTCGGCCAACGTCGCCGAGGCCATGCGCGAGGACTACATTCGAACGGCGCGCGCCAACGGTGCCGGCTTCAGCACGCTGCTATGGCGTCATGCCCTCAAGAACGCCATGCTTGGCGCCACGGCGCTGATCGGTGCCCAGGTGTCGTTCCTGCTCGGCGGCTCGGTCATCACAGAGGTGATCTTCGCCTGGCCTGGCCTTGGGCGCCTTCTGGTGACCTCAGTGCAGACGCTCGACTTCCCCGTCGTACAGGCGGCCGTGTTCATGATCGCGGTGTTCGTCTATCTCGCCATCATGATCACCGACTTCGTCTTCCTTCTGATTGATCCCCGCCTGCGGAGGCAGAGAGCATGACGACCGCCACGATCGGCGCAGACAAGCGCCCGTTCTCGTTCAAGATTCCCAGCACAGGCTCGACGCAGCTCAACCTCGGGATCGTTATCTTCGGCATGATCATCCTCGCCCTGTTTATGCAGTGGGCGTTCCTGACACCGGCCGACCTGGATGGCAACCTTGCAGCCCGCCTGAAGCCGCCAGGCTTCGTGGATCGCAATGGCGTCACCCATATTCTGGGCACCGACCAGCTTGGCCGCGACCTCTTCTTCCGCGTGCTCGCCGGTCTGCCCTGGTCGCTCGGTATTTCCGGCTTCGCGGTGATCATGGTCGCGGTGATCGGCACGACGATGGGCCTGATCAGCGCATGGTTCAGCGGCATCATCCGCACCATCCTGCTGCTCTTCATCGCCGCCAAGATCGCCATGCCCACGCTGGTTCTGGCGCTGGTGGTAGTCGCGCTCATCGGCCGCGGCTTCTGGCCGCTCTCTCTGACGATGGGCTTCATCGCCTGGCCGGCCATCGCCCGCGTGATCTACGCGGAATCGCGCGGCCTGCTGACCCGCGAATATGTCCTTGCGGCGCAGCTGTTCGGGGTGCGTGGACCGTCTATCCTGGTCTTCCACATCCTGCCGGGCTTGCGTCCGACCATCCTTGTCATGGCCGCTTTCTTCTTCGCGGTGATG